>JBDLRO010000154.1:0-5977 GCA_039800025.1 Actinomycetota bacterium
GCCATCACGGTCGGATCGACCAACTCGTCGGAATACCGCGAGCAGTTCTCGAACTTCGGCTCGTGCGTCGACATCTTCGCACCGGGCACCTTCATCAAGTCCGCATGGATCGGTGGACCGAGGGAGACCAAGACCATCGGCGGCACTTCGTCCTCGGCTGCAATCGTGTCCGGTATCGCTGCTCTGATTCTCGGAGAGAACCCAGGGCTCGGCTCCGGGGAAGTCCGAGATCGAATCCTGGGCAACGCGACACCTGGTGTCGTCCTGAACCCGGGCGAGGGTTCTCCGAACCGTCTCGCCTACGTCTCGAACTGACGACACAGGTTCAAGGGGGAAATCGATCCTCTCGGCCCGGGGAGCCTCACGGCTCCTCGGGCCGTTTGTTCTTTCCTCAAGAGTTCCTCATGTTGGCCACTGACGCTGAAGTCGGTTCGGCAGGTGTCCGATAGCGACATGTGAGCGAGGGGCCGGACGAACCGTCATCGAGTGGGAACTCTCGAAGCAGCGATCGGGTCGATCCGCCCACCCCTGCGACACCGATCGTGAAGTTGGCCGACCGACTGATCGAATCCGGATCGCACTATCGAGCCTCCGACATCCACATCGAGCCCTTCGCTGAATCGTTGCGCGTTCGGTTTCGCATCGACGGGTCACTCGTCGACGCCGACAACCTTCCACTCAGCTATCACGGTCCGCTCGTGAGTCGACTGAAGATCATGGGCGGAATGAACATCGTCGAAAGGCGGCGGCCCCAGGACGGGCAGTTCTCGACCACCTGCAATGGCCGATCTCTCGATGTTCGACTCGCAACGCTTTCGACCATTCATGGAGAGAAGATCGTGCTGCGACTCCTCGACCAACGCCGAACGACGAGAGGGCTCGGCGAACTCGGAATGACGCCGTCGGCAGTCGACATCTGGCGGGGATTGATTCGATCACCCTTCGGGTTGGTCCTGTGCTGCGGACCGACGGGATCGGGCAAGACCACGACCCTCTACGCATCGCTGACGGACATGGAGATCGGCGATCGAAACGTCACCACGATCGAAGATCCCGTGGAATACGTGATCGCTGGCATCAATCAAGTACGCACGAACGACCAAGCCGGTCTGACTTTCGCATCCGGGCTGCGGGCACTCTTGCGACAGGATCCCGATGTCATTCTCATCGGGGAACTCCGGGATCAGGAGACTGCACGACTCGGGGTGCAGGCCGCACTCACTGGCCACTTCGTCCTCTCATCGATCCATGCCAACGACGCTGCCGGCGCCCTGCAGCGCTTGATCGACATGGGTGTCGAGCCATTCCTCGTGTCGTCGTCCTTGATCGGCGTGATCGGACAACGTCTCGTTCGGCGAGTGTGCACCGCATGTTCTCACTCGTACTCGCCGAACCCGGACGAGCTCGAACTCTTCCATCGATACCGCCCCGATGCAACCACGGACTTCCGACGAGGTACGGGTTGCTCCGCGTGCAGCCACACCGGATACCTGGATCGGGTGGGTGTCTACGAGATCTTGCGGGTCACACCCGAGATTCGACGTCATCTCCTCCACCGCGCCGACGCGCAGACCATTCGCGCAACAGCTCTCGATGAAGGCATGACCTCGCTGCGTACTGCAGCCATACATCTCGTCGAGCGTGGAGTCACCACGATCGACGAAGTCGTTCGATCCCTGGGTGCACAATCGACTCCGACCCAACGCGTGACCATGGCATGAAGCGGATCATCCGCATTCCACGACGAGCCACGTCTCGACAGACCCTCCTGCACTTCACTCGACAGTTGCGCGTCTTCATTCGCAGCGGAATCGCACTCGACGAAGCCATCCGCATCATCTCGGAGGAATCCGAGGACTCGTCGCTGCGATCGGCATTGATCTCCATCCTCGAAACGCTCGACACAGGAGCGTCGCTGTCGGACGGGTTCGACATGCACCCGAAGGTCTTTCCGCCGTACTTCGTCGGCCTGATCCGAAGTGCAGAGGAGACGGGCGCATTCGTCGAGACTCTCGACAGTCTCATCGGCTACCAGTCACGCGTCATCGAAACGAGGGCGAAGATCTCATCGGCTCTCGCGTATCCGAGCATCGTGATGGCACTCGCTCTCGTGACCGTTGCGATCCTCGCAGGGTTCGTGATCCCGCGTTTCGAGCCCCTGTTCGAGGAACTCGGATCGACTGTTCCACTCCCGACACGGATCCTGCTGAACACCACGTCGATGCTGACGGACAATTTCTTTCTCATCTTCGGTCTCGTCGCAAGTCTCATTGCGACCGTCGGAGCATCGCTGCGATCCCCACGAATTCGGCGACGTCTCGATTCACTCGTGCTGCGCATTCCCTTCATCGGCACGATCGTCCAATACGTCATGCTCGAACGGTTCTGTCGAATTCTCTCGGCCACTGTGCGTTCAGGTCTCTCGGTGACTGCTGGAATGCGGTTGAGCATCCAGACGATCTCGAACGCTGTTCACCGCGAACAGCTCGCACGCGCCGCGCGCGACATGTCGATGGGAATCGACTTTGCAGCAGCGCTCGCGCGCACCGGTCTCTTTCCCGGTGCCGCACGGCAGATGTTCCGAGTCGGCGAGGAAACCGGCGCTCTCGACGAACAAGTCACCGCAGCAGGCGAGTTCTTCGATGCCGAACTCGAAATGCGCATGCGACGCTTCACTTCGCTGTTCGAGCCGTTCCTGATCGTGTCCGTCGGACTCGTCGTGGGCTTCGTCGCAATCGCCCTTGTGTCTGCGATGTACGGAGTCCTCGATGGAGTGCGCGAGATCCCCTGAACGCTCTCGCCTCAGGCCAGAACATCGATCTCGAGGACCACCGTCAGGATCGTTCCCGCAGCAAGGAAAGGGCCGAAGGGAATCGCGCTCGATCGACCCGATCGTCCCGAGATGATCATTGCCGTTCCGATCACCGATCCGAGGAGAAATGCGAGAAAGAACCCCGAGAAGACCGCCGGCAGGCTCCACCAGCCGAGGAAGGCACCGAGTAGCGGACTCAATCGCACGTCTCCGTCGCCGAGTCGACCCGAACTGGCCACGTACAGGACCGCCATCGCAGACAGCGCGCACAATGCCCCGATGAGTGAGGTGCGCATGCGGAAAAGTTCATCGGCCGTGATCGACGCAATGAGGAGAACCGGAAGAGCGATCGCAGCTGTCGCATGGATGATCTCTCGCGGGAGTCGAAGGGTCGCGACGTCGATGACAGTGAGAGAGACGAGTCCAGTGCACAGGATCCAATGAGCGACGAGGACGAGTGGGTCCTCGATCACGAAAGCGCAGGTGACGAAGACACCCGAGGTGAGAAGCTCGATCACCGCTGATGACGACCCGAAGGACGCAGCGCAGGATCGACAGCGACCGCGCAACGTCATCCAGGAGACGACCGGAATCAGGTCGACGATCGTCAACTGTCGTTCACACGACCGGCACTTCGATCTGCCGACGACGACCGATTCACTTCGAGGAATCCGATCGGCAACCAGTGCTGCGAACGATCCGCAGACCGCTCCCAGGAGTGCAGCGATGAGAATTCTCATTGCAACCACAGCATCCATACGAGAATCTCAGTCGGACGCGGGTTCAGTGCCGACAGCAATGTCATTCACCAATGTCATGACGGACATCGCAGTCGGCACCGGCCCCACCACTACCGCTTTCACGCCTGGTCGCAGGCTCCGTTCTCGACCGGCACGACCGTCCCGTCGCTCTGCACGTCGAACAGCGTCGATTCATCCCGCAGCAATTGGGCATCGACCAGTGCGGCCTCTGTCAACGTTCCCGACGTCGCGAGACTCTCGTCCGCGAACCACGTCTCGACTGCGACCTCGATCACTCGTTGATCCGACTCGCACGCGCTGGCCTGTCCTCGATCGGTGAGGCCGCGCACACCGAGCACGGACACAGTCGCGAGCACACCCATGATCACGACCACCACGAGCAATTCGACGAGAGTGAACCCTTCGTCCGCATTCCGATGATCCAGACCAGCAGCCCCATTCGGGTCGAACAGCACTGCTTCCCCTCCTGCTCGTTCGACCAACTGCCTCTTTCGAATTCTCATGTACTCTCCCTGTCTCATGTCTTCGATCGACTCTGCTTCGATCGACTCTGCCCCGATTGACTCTGACGGACGAAGGAATATCGGTCCACGAATCGGAGACTGAACAGCGGGTACGTCAAGATCGGCACACGGATCTCGTCCGAGTCACCCGCGAGACGCGCGCTCGACGTCGATACTCTCGTGACAATGAATTCGCCCTCTTCCGTGAACGAGCACTCACGGTGCGCGATTCATCTCAAGCCCAACAGAGACCGCAGCCTGCGTCGATTCCATCCATGGATCCTGAGCGGAGCAATCCAGCGGGTCCAAGGTGATCCGACACCTGGTGAAATCGTCAAGGTCGTCGATGCCCAGGGTGAACAACTTGCGCTTGCCTCCTTCAGTCCTGATTCCGCGTTGCGCGGACGAGTTCTCTCGTTCGATCCCACTGCTCACGTCGATGCGGACTTCATCGAGAGGGCAATCCTTCGCGCAGTCGCGCGCCGGGCAGGAATTCCCGGTCTCGAACACAGCTGTCGTCTCGTCTTCGCTGAAGCAGATGGACTTCCCGGTCTCGTCGCCGACCGATACGGAGACGTCGTCGTTTTCCAGATCACTTCGGTTGCAGCCGAAGTCTGGCGCAATGCGATCACCGCGACTCTCGCATCGCTGCCCGGAATCACCTGCGTCTACGAGCGAAGCGAAGGCAAGGACCGTCAGCGGGATGGCCTCGACGATCGATGCGGCATCGCGTTCGGATCACTGCCGACCCACGTCGTTGCTCGCGAAGGCGACGAGATCTATGAAGTCAATGTCGAGCAGGGTCACAAGACCGGTCACTACCTCGACCAACGCGATTCACGCCGACTCATTGCGGACATCGCACCAGACGCACGGGTTCTGAACGTCTTCGGCTACACCGGATCGTTTTCGATCGTGGCTCAGAAGAACGGCGCTGCATCGGTCACGACCGTGGAGTCGTCCGAAGCGGCTCTCGAGGCGGCGCGCCGAAACGCGGCAGCCAACGGAGTCGATCCCGGAGAGTTGATCCTCGGAGATGCATTCGAAGTCCTTCGTCGCATGAGAGATCGACGAGCAGAGTTCGACCTCATCATCCTCGATCCCCCCAAGTACGCCGCGAGTTCGAGTCACGTGGAACGCGCCACTCGCAAGTACAAGGACATCAACTTGATCGGCATCAAGCTGCTCGCACCGAACGGCCGCCTCATGACGTTCTCCTGCTCAGGGTCGGTCAGTGCCGATCTCTTCCGCAAGGTCGTGGCTGGAGCAGCCGTCGACGCCCGAAGAGAAATGCGCATCGAGCGCCACCTCGGCCAACCCGTCGATCACCCGGTTCCACTCCACTTCCCCGAAGCCGAGTACTTGAAAGGTCTGCTCCTTCGAGCGGACTGACGATCAGAATCGTCTTCTCTCACTCCTGAACGAGTTCGATCAGCGTTCCGAAACTGCCCTTCGGGTGGATGAAAGCCACTGTCGTGCCGCGACTTCCCGGACGAGGCGCCTTGTCGATCGGTGTGGCTCCTGCAGCAACCATCGCTGCCAGAGCTTCGCCGCAGTCGGCGACGCGATAGCCGATGTGGTGAAGACCTTCACCGCGCTTCTCGATGGCCTTGGCGACCGGACTGTCCTCGCGCGTCGGGGTGAGGAGCTGCACATAGCTCTCGGCGACCTTCAGCAGAGCCTCTTCGACTCCGTCGCTCTCCACGATCTCGCGGTGGTCGACTTCGGCCCCGAAGGCTCGCTTGTAGTAGTCGATGGCCGCCTCGAGATCGCGAACGGCAATGGCCACGTGGTCGATTTCGGTCAGAATCATGCCTTCAGGATGCCATTATTTCGCTTCGGACGAGTGCTCGTCCGAAGAATTTCGCCCGGCACGAGTGCTCGTCCGAAGAATTTCGCCC
>JBDLRO010000155.1:0-5638 GCA_039800025.1 Actinomycetota bacterium
AAGGCTGGACATCAGATGTCGGTCTGCGATGTGGTGCCCGGTGTGGCTCAGTCGTGGGTCGACGAACACAGCGGCGGCGCCTTCACTGACGCGGCCGCAGCTGTGAAGGGTTGCGATGTCGTCATCACGTCGTTGCCCGCTGATCGCGAATTGCGAACGGTCGCAGACGCCATCCTCCCCGAGCTCGAACGGGGCACTCTCTGGGTCGACCACTCCACAACGTCAGCCGAGATCGCCCGCACTGTCCATGCAGATGCAGCTGCCGTGGGAGTCGACTTCCTCGATGCTCCCGTTTCTGGCGGCGTCGACGGGGCACGCAATGGAACCCTCACCGTGATGGTCGGTGGCGCTCACACGGCATTCGAGCGCGCCGAGCCGGTGATTGCCTCGTATGGAGCGCGCATCACATTGATGGGCGACAGCGGAGCCGGCCAGATCACGAAGATGACGAACCAGATCTGTGTCGTGGGTCTGTGTCAGGCACTTGCCGAAGGTCTCGACTTCGCCGAGTCGGCCGGCCTCGACGTGTCGAAGGTGATCCACGTGATGTTGCAGGGCTCGTCAGCCTCGTGGCAGATGGCGAACCGCGCCGAGAAGATGCTCGCTGGTGAATACAACTACGGCTTTTCCACCACGCTCATGCGCAAGGACGTCGGCCTCGTTCTCGACGAGGCCGAAGCCATGAATGTTCCCCTCCCTGTGACTGCGATGGTGAGCGCGATGCTTGCCGAGGTGTCAGCCATGGGTGGCGATGCATGGGACTGGTGCAGCCTGATGGAACGCCAACGCCACTCGCACTGATTATTCGATAGCGAACTGGATTCACCACAGGTATCGGTGAGTGCAAGACCGAATCTCGACATCACTCATACACCCCCCTAGTACACCATCACCCATGAGCGATACATCACAAGGTCCTGGTTGGTGGCTGGCAAGTGACGGTCGGTGGTATCCGCCCGAGTCACATCCGAATGCGGTGCCGCCGCCTCCTCCACCCGCACCGCCATCAGCACCTCGTCCGACGAAACCACTCGGCTTCCAGCCGCTCGGCACATCGACCGCCCAGTGGACTCAAGTTGCACTGTGGGCAGTTGCTGCAGCCCAAGTGCTTCAAGGTTTCTTCGCCTACCGATATTGGCAAGCGTTCACCGACTGGTACGACAGGCGAACTGGGACGTTCGAGCAAGCGACGTCAGCTCAGAGCACCTACTCCAACGTGTCGACTCTGGCGTGGCTCGTCTGGGTTGTGGCTCTCATCCTTCTCGCCGTCTGGAGCGGCCATGTTCACACCACGACCACGAGTCTTCTGCCCGGGAACAGAGTTCGAACGTACAGTCGAGCCTGGGCGATCTGGGTGTGGTTCATCCCAGTCGTCAACGTCTTCTCGACACCGCAGGTCATCGCCGAAAACCAGCGGATCGCCGACTCTCACCGCCGCAACAACCAGGTGATCGAGTCCTGGAGATCGACGCCGATTCAGACCGAGCTCTACTGGTGGTGGGCTCTCGTCGCCATCGGCATGGTCACGTCAGGTGTCGGGGGCCGGATCATGGCCGAGGACGTGACGACCTCCCGGGAGTACCTCGGTGGGCTCACTGCTGTCATGATCGGCAGTGGCATCACCGCATTGGGACTCGCCATTGGTGCCGTTTTCATCACAGACTTGAACGAAAAGCTCAAGGCGTAGGCTGCCGCCCGGCCCGGAGCTATTCATATATATGTATGCGTTCAGCCGGCATGCGGGTCATCTGCGTGCCGGCTCGAACGACCGGGTGCTCAGTCGACGGGCACACCTTCGAAGTCGCCAATGAGTGAGAGCACGACGCGCTCACCTTGGCTGGCTCGAGCAAGTCGATCTGCCTTCTCCGCGTAATACGCGTCGCGCAAATCCCCCTCGGACAAGGCGTTGTAGGTGGGATACAGGGCTCGTCGATCCCGCGTCGAGAGGTTGGGACCACTGCGATGAGGTGTCAACGAGTGGAACCAGAGCGTTTGGCCCGCAGCAATGGGCGCGGTGGTCCACTGCATGGTCTCCACGATGTCGCGCCGAATACAACCCCGATCGTCGGTGTCGAGTAGTCGATCGTGCCTGCCACTGACGATCTCGAGACAGCCGTTTTCGACTGTTGCATCGTCGACGGCAACCATGCACGACACGTGCGCGTCGATGAACGGATAGGCAGGAGCGTCCTGGTGCGGGGAGAACCCAGCTCCTCCGGCCAACTTGTAGTTGATCTTCTCCTTGTACAGCACGGCTGGTTCACCGAGGAGCTTCGCCGCCGTGGCGCTCAGACGCACGGTCAACAGCTCCCGAAGCCCGGCATGAATCGGCACGAAATTCTCACTGCGGGCCAGTTTCGCTCCGAATTGCGTCATCTCCCGGTGGTGCAGAACAGGACCTTCCTGCCCGAACGTCGATGCGATCTCATCGACCCAGGTGCGCACGGCGACACCTTCGTCATCGTCGAGGTCCTGAGTCAGCACCCATCCGTGTTCACGGAAGTGTTCAACCATGCTGGGGTCAGTCGCCGAGAAGGGCTCGAGCTTCGTCATCCCGCTCACTTCACCACGTCTCGGGCCGCGACTCGACGAATCGCGTCTTCATAGGACGACAATGGTGCAACGACGAGCCCCGGAACCTTCGCCGAGTCGTCCGCCATTCGCAGGTCCACTTTGGCCTGAAGGTCACCGGACTGCTCGAACGCCTCGATTTCGGCATCGGTCATCGGTCCGCCCTGGGCCTCGAGGGTCATCACACTGTCGGCGGACAACAGCGATGCATATTCGGGCACGGTTGCCACGAGATACCGCTTGGCTGGAACATGGGACAGAATCAGATCTGCCACGCGATCGCCCAAGATGTTTCGAACGGCGTTCGCACCCATCGCAGCATGTCGAGGCTGTCCAGGGCCGTCCCACGGATGAGCCAGGTCGTGGACCAATCCGGCGATCTGCAATTCCACATCTTCCGGCGCCACGTCACACAGGATCGCTGCAGTTTGCAGCGCGTGATCGAGTTCGGTGAACCCATCGGCTTCGACCGAGGCGACACTCGCCAGCACACGCATGTGGTCGATGAGATCGTCCACGTCACCGAAACGACGGGGCTCTCCCGGACTCGTCGACACGACAGCCATGTCGCAGATGGTAACGAGACGAGGTGAACACCAGATGGCCGACGAATGATTCTTGGCCGAAGAGAATTCCGGAACTGAGGCGGATACGAGGATCTCCACCTCGAGATCGAGTTCGGCGAATGCCCCGACACATGACATACTTCATGACACATTCTCTGGGGGTATGCACATGGCAAAGGTCGCTGGTCAATCCGTCCGCTACGGGCAAGTCGATGTCGAATACGGCATGAAGCTGGCCGGCACTCCCCCGGCTGAGGACGGCCCCATCTGGATGGTCAACCTCATGCACTATCGCGACACCGCCGATTACGCGGATGGTCGTGACAGCAGGATCAGCGGCCGCGAAGCCGACGACCGCTACACACCACTCGGACCGCTCAAGGCGATCGGCGCAGACGTCGTGTTCGCCGCCGATGTCGACACACAGTTCCTCAACGACACACCAGCCTGGCATCGCGTCGGCATCGTCAAGTATCCGACACGTCGCTCGTTCATCGAGATGCAACAGCGTCCGGACTTCAAGGAATTGCACCATCACAAGGAAGCCGGCATGGCTCAGACGATCGTCGCCGGGTGTCTGCCGATGCCCGTGCCGAGCCTTCCCGCAAACGCGCCCTCATGGAGCGAAGTCCCCCACCCGCCGACTGCTGCCGATCCCTACGTGGTGGTGATCCACGTCATCAAGTTCAAGGACGAAGAACGCCGCAACGAGATGGCCACCTACACCGACCATGCTGCGAACATCGCCGTGCCCCACGGCGTGCGGATCGCCACGTGGATGAACGTCGAAGGGACGATCATGGGAGACGGACGGACGTGGGATCAGATTCGCTTCAACGTGTTCCCGAGCCGAGAGGCATTTCTGAAAGTTGTGTTCGACCCCGCACGCCTGGAAGCCCAGGCTGCGCATCGTGAGACGGCAATTGCCGACACCTACACGCTGATCACCCGACCGAGCATCGACCGTCTCTACGAGTCGATCGAGGGCACCCCCGCGCCGTATTGAACGGAACTGATCGCACGCCGGTCACTGTCGGCGATTGCGGCATTGCGGTCAACCTGTTCGTGGCGCATCGGTCGCCGCAAAAATTGACAGCCACCGACGAGATGCCTGTTCGTGACCGAACTTGGTGACCCACTCAGCCCAGATCCTGATGCGCTCAACTTCGCTGGCCGATCGAAGTTCTTCTGCATCGATGTCGTCCATGAGTTGAGCCCCAGATTCAGGTGAAGATGCTGACCCCTCCGGGACCGACCAGCAGGCCGACGAGCACCAAGATGACCCCCTGCAGATATTGCTTACGAAGCAGGGACACAATCCCGGAAATCACCAGAACGACCGCCAAAATCCAAAGTAGGAAGGCCATGGCCCTCACCCCTTTCTCGTCAGCTTGCGCCACCACCAATCGGTGGCGTTGCGCCGACAAATTGACCCTAACCCGCTCTCGCCCGTTTTTGGTCGCAGAGGATTGTCATCGACAATCGGTGTTTCCTGATGAAACATCGGGCGTGCCTTCGTCATAGTGTGCCCAGTCATGATCCGAGTATCCGTCCTCTACCCATCCGGCGAAGGCACGACCTTCGACCACGATTACTACAAGGCCACCCACGTGCCGATGTGCGTGTCCGCCTGGTCGCCGATCAAGGCCGAGATCGACAAAGGGGTCAACGGCCCCAATGTCGCAGCCGTGCACTTCACCTTCGAGTCGCTCGACAGTTTCCAAGCTGCGATGGGTTCACCCAAGACCGGTGACGTGATGGCCGACGTGGCCAACTACACCAACATCACACCGGTGATGCAGATCTCCGAGATCGTCTGATTTCCTTTTCAGCACCGTGACCTCCAAGGTCGATTCAGAACCTGTTCCCACCGGGATCATCGTCGTCGAACTCGACGACGTCGTGCCGCGTCGTCACCCGGACCTGCCCAATTTGTTCGTCGCCTCCACTGATTTGCCGTTGGAGGAGCGGTTCGAATCCCTTCCGCGGAGCAGGCGGCACGCTTGGATCCGAGATCACATCGTCGCACTCCGGAGTGACCTGTCTGTCGAGCCGACAGACATGAGTCGGGAAGCAGCCCAGTTATTGGGCAAACGAGTATCCAAAGACCTTCGGCGCCAAGGCTTCACCGTCAATCGCTACACCCGCGTGTGGACCGTGTACGTCGTCGAACTGGAACCGGCAGCGAAGACGAATCCCGGCCGTGGCGTGCTCTACGTGGGCGAAACGTCCCGCACTCCCGAAGAACGGTTCGCGCAACACATGAAGCAAGAGCGAACGGCGAAAGGTGGACGGCTCCACTCGCCGGTCGTTTCCAAATATGGCAGACGACTGCGCATGGACCTCGCTCCAAAAGAACTTGCCTTCGACAAAGAATCTGCGAAGCGCGCCGAAGCAGCATGGGGTGAACATCTCCGCTCCCTCGGGTACGTCGTCAAAGGCGCACACTGAGAGCCGCATTCGATCAACGACCTCGATGTCGCAGCACGCAAGAGGAAAAA
>JBDLRO010000156.1:0-2929 GCA_039800025.1 Actinomycetota bacterium
CACAGGTTCGAGAACAACGTTTCACAGGGGAATGGAGAAGACCATGGCAAGTGACGATATTTGGATCCTCGGGATCGCAATGACCAAGTTCGGCAAGCATGCCGACAAGGACATCGTCGACCTCGGGGCAGAGGCGGCGATGGCTGCCTTGGCCGATGCCGGAGTGACGATGAAGGACATCGGAGTTCTCGCCGCAGGGAATCTGATGGGTGCGAGTTCGGGATTCGGCCAACTGCTGCAGAAGCAGATCGGCCAGACCGGTATTCCTGTGTACAACGTTGCGAATGCCTGCGCCACGGGTGCAACTGCGCTGCGGACCGCCATCATGGCCGTCAAGTCGGGAGAGGTTCGCATGGGTCTCGCGGTCGGCGCCGAAAAGCTTGCCGGCGCAGGTCTCCTCGGCGGCGGTGGCTCCGCCAAGAAGGACGGCAACAAATGGGAGCCCAAGGGGCGTTTCGGAAGTGTCGCGCCGACGGATGGCCGAATCGGCACTGACACCATGCCTGGAACGTTCGCTCAGGTCGGAATGGAATACGGCCACAAATACGGCGGAGTCTCGTTCGAGCTGTTCGCAAAGATCTCCGAGAAGAACCACGCCCACTCGGTGCTCAATCCGCTCGCGGCCTATCAGAAGCGTTTCACTCTCGACGAGATCATGAACGACATGATGATCGCCTACCCGAATACGCGACCGATGTGCTCGGCCAACTGCGACGGTGCTGCTGCCGCAGTCGTCGTCTCCGGTGAAGTCCTTCGTACGTTGTCGAAGGAACAACAGCGTCGGGCGATCAAGGTGTCTGCTTCAGTGCTGACGACCGATCCGTATCAGGAAGCCTGTCAGGTTCTGCCCGATGTCAACACGCTCACCCGTAATGCTGCGCGGATCGCGTACGAGCAGGCCGGCGTGACGCCCGACGATCTCGACCTCGTCGAACTGCACGACTGCTTTGCAACTGCCGAACTCGTTCACTACGACAACCTCATGCTCTGTCCCGAAGGAGGGGCTGTGGACTTCTTCTTGAGCGGAGCGCCGTGGCGTGACGGCAAGAAGCCTGTGAACGTGTCAGGTGGACTTCAGTCGAAGGGTCACCCGATTGCAGCAACGGGAATCGCCAACATCTGGGAGATCTGCCACCACCTGCGCAACGAAGCGGGCGATCGTCAGATTGCAGGGGCCAAAGTCGGGCTCGCCCATGTCATCGGTCTCGGCTCTGCCTGCGGCATCCACATCCTGGAGCGCAGCGGTCTCTGATTCCGGTCACGCACCTGTTGCGTGATAGCCCCCGTCGACATGGATCATCGATCCGGTCGTCGCCGGGAACCAATCCGAGAGAAGAGCGACGACTGCTCGTGCCACTGGTTCACCGTTCGTGACGTCCCAACCGAGCGGAGCGCGGTCGCTCCACACGTCCTCGAATTTCTGAAAGCCAGGAATCGATTTCGCGGCCATGGTCTTGATCGGGCCCGCCGCAACGAGGTTCGAGCGGATGCCCCGTGGGCCAACTTCCTTTGCAAGGTAGCGGTTGATGCTTTCGAGCGCTGACTTTGCAACGCCCATCCAGTTGTACGCCGGCCACGCCACGGTGTTGTCGAAGTCGAGTCCGACGAATGATCCCCCCTCGGCCATCAACGGCAGGAAGATGTCAGCAAGGTGCTTGTACGAATAGGCGCTGATCTGGAGCGCAGTCGCAACGTCTTGCCATGTCGCGGCAAGGAAATCGTCGCCGAGACAGACCTCGGGCGCGAAGCCGATGGAATGAACGACACCATCGACTGATCCCCACTTCTCGGACAGACGCGCTCGCACGAGGTCGACATGTTCATCGACGGTCACATCGAGTTCGAGGACTTCGACGGCACTCGGCAATTTGCGAACTGTTCGCTGAGTCAACGACATGGCTCGTCCGGCGCCGGTCAGAACGATGTCGGCTCCTTGGTCCATGCAGAGTCGAGCGATCCCGAATGCCAAGGAGGCGTCGGTGAGAACTCCTGTGACGACGATCTTCTTTCCATCGAGCAAACCCATACCTTCAACCTAGTGGTGGCGGGATGGAGGCGAGTCGGTGAATGCAGTTCCCAGAAATTCATCCCGAATCGATGTCCCCATCAATCCATGAATTACGGGATCGGGAGTGTGGATGGATGGGGAGTGCGGGCTCCCCGGTGTGTCAGTCTTGAGGAATGCGCATTGGAATCCTGGGTGGAACCGGACCAGCTGGTACGTCGCTCGGGTCGAGATTGGCATCGGTTGGCTACCACATCGTCATCGGTTCGAGATCGCTCGAACGGGCAGTCGCTGTCGTCGAGTCCGAACTCGTCAAATTTCCCGAACTCTCGGACCGTTTGGCGGCGGGTGACAATGCAGCCGCTTCCGCCTGCGACATCGTCGTGATCGCGACTCCTTGGGATTCGGCTGCAGCAACGGTGCAGGAGAATTCACACGCTTTGCAGGGCAAGATCGTGATCAGCATGGCGAACGCCTTGGTGCGGGTCGCAGGGGAGTTCCAGCCGCTTCTTCCGCCTCGCGGGAGCGTCGCCGCGCACGTTCAAGCTGCAGTACCCGGTTGCCGAGTGGTGGCGGCGTTCCACCACCTCCCGGCAAAGGAACTCGGTCATCTGGGATCGCCGATCGACTCCGATGTCCTGATCTGTTCCGATGATGCGTCAGCTCTCGCAGAAGTGTCCGACATCGTGTCGCACATCCCAGGTTGTCGTCCGCTCGACGCAGGACAATTGTCGAACGCAACCGCAATCGAAGCATTCACTGCAGTGCTGCTCCAGTTGAACGTGCGCTACAAGACGCGAGTTGCACCCAAGTTGACCGGTATCAAGGCCATGCCTCGAGGATGATGAAGCTCTACGACACTGCGAGGCGAGCTGTCGTGCCGTTCGAACCCGGCCCGCTCGTCACGATGTACACGTGCGGGAT
>JBDLRO010000157.1:0-5278 GCA_039800025.1 Actinomycetota bacterium
ACACTCCTTTGGAACGGACTACGGTTCGGGAATGGACCGGCGCATCTTCGGCCTGGAGAGCGAGTATGGAATCACCTGCACGTTGCGCGGTCAGCGCCGGTTGAGTCCCGACGAAGTCGCCCGATATCTCTTTCGCAAGGTTGTCTCCTGGGGGAGAAGTTCCAATGTGTTCCTCGAGAACGGAGCTCGCCTGTACCTCGATGTCGGGTCCCATCCCGAGTATGCGACTCCGGAGTGCGACTCGATCTACGAGGCTGTCGTTCATGATCGAGCAGGGGAACGAATCCTCGAATCCCTTGTCATTTCTGCTGAGGAGCGTCTTGCTGAGGAGGGCATCAGAGGCACCATCCACTTGTTCAAGAACAACACCGATTCGGCTGGCAACAGCTATGGCTGCCACGAGAACTACCTCACGAGTCGCCAGGACGATCTGTCCTCACATTCAGCAGTTCTGATTCCCTTCCTCGTCTCTCGTCAGATCTTCACCGGTGCCGGAAAGATCGTGCAGACAGCCCGTGGACCGCTGTATTCGATCACGCAGCGTGCCGACCACATCTGGGAGACGCTCTCGTCCGCAACGACGAGAAGTCGACCGATCATCAATACTCGAGACGAGCCTCACGCAGACGCTGAGAAGTATCGACGCCTCCACGTGATCGTCGGGGACTCGAACATGAGCGAATACACCACATTCCTGAAATTGGGCTCGACGGCCTGCATGCTCAGAATGCTCGAGGATCAGTTCGTCGTGTTACGCGATATGACTCTCGAGAATCCGATCAGGGCAATCAGGGACATCAGCCACGACATCACATGCAAGAGAACCGTCCACCTCGCGAATGGTCGCGAGGTGAGTGCTCTCGACATTCAGCGCGAGTATCTGGATCGAGCACTGCGGTACGCAGAGTCGACAGGTTTTCCTCCGCTCGAGCAGCGTGCTCTCGAGATGTGGGAGCACTGCATCTCGACGATCGAGAACGATCCGCTCAAGCTCGAACGGGAGGTCGACTGGGTGATCAAGCACAATCTGATGTCGGCCTATTGCGAAAAGCACGGTATCGACATCGGAGATGCCCGTCTCCAGATGATCGATTTCCAGTATCACGACATCGTTCGGGATCGAGGTCTTTTCCATCGCCTCGTCGATCGCGAAATGGTCGAAGTCATCTGTCGCGAGGACGACATTGCAATTGCGGTCGACACCCCTCCGCAGACGACGCGTGCACGATTGCGAGGGGAATTCATTCGCGCCGCGAAGGCGAAGAAGCGCGATTACACGGTCGACTGGGTTCATCTCAAGGTGAACGATCAGGCGCAGAGAACCGTTATGTGCAAGGACCCGCTCAAGAGCCGTGACGAGCGAGTCGACAGGTTGATAGCCACTTTGTGACCGGCCGAGATCGCTTCCGTCCTCCTGGGTGTGCCGCCGACAATCCCGGCTGAGCCCGGAATTTGGGCATCGGCGTGGTCCTCACCGACCTCTCGAACGAGGTACGGTTGACCTGGCATGCAAACGATCGATATCGATTCCGACGGCACAGACTCGGCTGAGGACACCGGCAGAAGGCATGCCCTTTGGGTCGTCGGGGAGTGGATTCTCGTCGTCCTGATCGCCATCGGTGCGGCATTCCTGATCCGGACGTTCCTCTTCCAGCAGTACTACATCGATGGCCCGAGCATGCAGACCACATTGACTCCTCGAGATCGGGTTCTCGTCAACAAGCTCTCCTACAAATTGCACGACGTCAATCGCGGTGATGTCGTCGTCTTCGACCGAGTATCGGGTGCTGAACACGACGACCTCATCAAGAGAGTCATAGCGCTCCCGGGCGAGACCATCGAGATCCGCAACTGCATCGTCTTCATCGACGGTCAGACACTGCAGGAGCCGTACCTCGATGCGATCCAAGTTGCGCAGACCGACCCGAGCAAGCGTTGTGGTTCCCACGTCGACTTGTCTCCAGTCACCGTCGAAGATGATCACGTCTTCGTCATGGGCGACAACAGAGTCCAGAGTTTCGACAGTCGTGAATTCGGTCCGATCGAGACATCGATGATTCGTGGGAGGGCCTTCGTGGCGGTGTGGCCCTTCGATGCGTGGTCCTGGCTGTGATGATCCGCTGTTCCGCCTGATCACGTCTCGAGCACAGGTGGGCCGACCCGTCCGGCCGCCTCGACCATGCGATCCGGATAATCGCTGAAGACGCCGTCCAGCCCCATCCTCAGACCAGTTTCGATGACGTGGTCGAATTGCATGTCCCAGCCGAGAGCCAATCGTCGGAATCGATGGGCGAGTGCGACAATTCCACCTGTCCAATCCGTGTGATGCATGTTCAGACATTCGATCCCTGCATCGGCCAGCTGAGCCAGCCTTCGCTCCGGTCCCTCCTTGATACGACTCAGGCGCGTGGAGTCGACCAGCTTCGCGTGAGTCTTGTTCCTCCACTGAGCAACCAGGGTCCAGTCGTGGTGGCACAGCCAGGTTCGAGACTCCATGTCTGGGCGTGACGCTCGAATTGCGTCCAACGTGGCATCGAGAGCTCCGGGATCCTTGACATCCAATGACAGGTCGTAATCACCAGGACACGTCTCGAGCATTTCCGACAGAGCCGGAACATGGCTCGGCAGGGATCTTCGATCGACTTCTCCGATCGGCACTCTGCGGGTCCGACGGCGTACGACACCATCGTGATCCAGGACAGCGATTCCATCGGCGGTCACCCAGACGTCACTCTCCAATCCCGTAGCGCCGAGGCGGAGACCCAATTGGAAGGCCTCGATGGTGTTCTCCGGGGAATAGGCCCGAGCCCCACGATGCGCGAACGTGATTGGGGGAATCAATGACGGGAGGCGCTGTTGCATCGAGCCAATTCTGGCATCCACGGTCCACTGAGCGCTCTCGGCAAAGCCACTTCCCTAGACTCTGACAGGTGTTCAACCTCTCTGGAAGCGAGATCGTCATCATTCTGTTGTTGGCACTCGTCGTTCTCGGGCCAGAGAAATTGCCCGAGGCGATCAGGCGATTCGGACGTCTCTACGGCGAATTGAAGCGAATGAGCACCGGTTTCCAATCCGAGTTTCGGACGGCATTCGAGGAACCCATGCGCGAATTGCGCGAGACGGCTCAATTGACTCGAGAGGCGGTCGAAAAGGCAACGTCGGCGGAAGACCCGCCAACTGACGCAGCTGGCGGGAACGAGATTGTCGATGAACATCGACCAGGAGAGCAGTGACGATGGCTCGTCTTCGAAAGGGTTCGGGATCCGAGGGTCAAGAGAGTCGCGCCGATGCGGTGATGACGTTGACAGAGCATCTCGGAGAGTTGCGAACTCGCATCATTCGGTCCGGATTGGCCGTTGCACTCGGACTGATCGCCATTCTCGTCTTCTATGACCCTGTGCTCGAGTTCATTCGTCGTCCATACGATCGTTTGTGCGAGCGTCGACCGGATCTCGTGAGCGAATGCGATCTCTATTCCCTCGGTCCCCTCGACGGCTTCAATGCGAGACTGCGCATTGCGCTGTATGGCGGGTTGATTCTGGCCCTTCCGGTCGTTCTCTGGCAGATCTGGAGATTCATCGTTCCGGCTCTGCACAAGCGAGAGAAGAAGTATGCGATCCCGTTCATTGCATCGTCGATCATCCT
The DNA here is from genome assembly GCA_039800025.1 of Actinomycetota bacterium. GTDB lineage: Bacteria > Actinomycetota > Acidimicrobiia > Acidimicrobiales > Ilumatobacteraceae > Casp-actino8. The sequence goes on from JBDLRO010000157.1 coordinate 3,646, forward strand.
GTTCGCAATCGGAGGAGCACTCGCTTTCGTGACCCTCGATCGAGGTCTCGAATTCCTCGTCGGCTGGTCGGGCTCGGACGTCCAGCAGGCCTACCAGATCACCAAGTACGTCAGCCTGGTCGCGATGATGATCGCGGCCTTCGGAATCGGTTTCGAGTTCCCGGTTCTCCTGACCTTTCTCCAGTTGGCGGGAATCGTCACTCCGAGGCGGCTGGTCGCCAGTTGGCGTATCGCCATCGTTTCGATATTCGTTCTCGCGGCGGTCATCACGCCATCGGGTGACCCGGTGACCCTGATCGCGCTGTCCGTACCCTTGATCGGTCTCTATTTTCTCTCGGCCCTCATCGGGCACCTCTTCGTGCGGCGCCGAGCGACCATGACCGATTCGTCGAACGCCTGAAGTCGGGGTTCGACTCGTGACTGATCGAGGGTCCGTCGATGATCTCTCCTCGTTCTTTGGATTTCCCCTCGATGTCTTCCAACTGAAGGCCATTCAGATCATCGATGCAGGGGAGTCCGTCGTCGTTTCTGCTCCGACCGGATCGGGAAAGACTGTCATCGCAGAGTATGCAATCATGCGGGCACTTGCCGATTCCTCCCGTTCGTTCTACACGACACCCATCAAGGCTCTGTCCAATCAGAAGTTCAACGACCTCGCAGCGATGTTCGGACGAGACAAAGTGGGACTTCTCACAGGCGACAACGTCATCAACCCCGATGCACCTGTCGTCGTCATGACCACTGAGGTCTTGAGGAACATGCTCTATGCACGCTCCGGTGCTCTCTCGAATCTCACCTCCGTCATCCTCGACGAAGTGCATTTCATTCAGGACACCTATCGCGGGCCAGTTTGGGAGGAAGTGATCATTCACCTTCCAACAGAGATCCAGCTGATCTGTCTGTCGGCGACGGTGAGCAACGCTCCTGAGGTGGCCGAGTGGATGACGACGGTCAGGGGACCGACCAGATACGTCGTGGAGGATCGGAGACCTGTCGAGCTCGAACCACTCGTGATGGTCAGCGATCGCAGCGGTCAGGACGAGTTGTTGTCGATCTTCTCCGGATCGGCCATCAATCCCCGGCTTCTGCGGCTCACGGAGAACGTGAATCCGCGAAAAGGCGGAAAGAGACCGGTTGGTCGCAGACCACTCGTCACTCCGCGACGGGCCGACGTCATCGAACAGTTGCGTCAACACGATCTTCTCCCCACGATCTATTTCATCTTCAGTCGCCAGGGCTGCGACGAGGCAGCAGCCTCTGCCGCTCGCGAACTTCCATCACTGACGACTCCTGAACAGCGCAGCCGAATCTCGGACATCATCGACCAGAGAATTGCACTTCTCGACGAAGAAGACCTGGATGCGCTGGGATTCGACGGATTCCGCCTTCGACTCGAGGCCGGAATTGCTGCTCATCACGCGGGAATGGTTCCTCCCTTCAAGGAGATCGTCGAGGCTTGCTTCGTCGAGGGCTTGATCAAGGTCGTCTTCGCCACCGAAACTCTGGCGGTCGGGATCAACATGCCGGCGCGTTCGGTCGTGATCGACAAATTGACGAAGTTCACCGGGGAGCATCACGAATTTCTCTCCGCTGCGCAATTCACGCAATTGACAGGCCGTGCTGGCAGGCGAGG
>JBDLRO010000158.1:0-5707 GCA_039800025.1 Actinomycetota bacterium
TGATTTCGACGGCGTGATCGATTCCCTCGCCAAGCATGCGACCGTCTACGCGGTCGATTGGCCGGGCCACGGTGACAGTGGGGTCACGACGGAGCCGGGTGCATGCGCATTCGCCGATCTGCTTCCGCGAATCCTGGAGAGTCTGGGACGTGCTCCGTACACATTGATCGGAAACTCGGTGGGCGGATTTGCTGCCATTCGCACTGCGTCCCGCCATCCGGACCTCGTGAGCAACCTCGTCCTCGTCAATCCGGGTGGATTCACTCCACGTTGGCCAACAACGTTCTTGGCGTGTCGGCTCTTCGGCTGGGAAAAGTTCGCACCGTTCGCGATGCGTCTCCTTCCGCACCTGTACCTCAGGCGCCGCACGGCGAATGTCGACCAGATCCGTGCCGCCTTGACAATCGCCTCGCAATCCGAGGCACAGACTCAAACATTTGCCAGGGTGTGGCGGAGTTTCACGGACAAGAACCACAGTGCTTCGCCGGATGCCGTGAATGTCGATGTTCCAGTTCTTCTTGTGTGGGGCACCCAAGATCCCGTCCTGCCGTGGTTGATCGACGGCCGTCGCGCGAGAAAGTCGCTTCGTCACGCGCACGTTGTGAAACTCCGATGCGGGCATCAGTCGTTCGCCGAGATGCCCGAGCTGTTCATGGGATCCTTGACAGAGTTCCTCGGCTGGAAGGAAGAAGTGCCGTCGTGAGAGCTCGGTTCGTGTCGTCAGAGTCCGGCGAATGGTTCGACAACCCCGACGGTGCAGGCAGGTTCCGTATTCTTCGCCTCCACGACGACGGTGGCGTCACCGTTGAGGTGCGTATGGAACAAGCAATGAGAGGTAGACCGCACCTCCATCCCGAAGGAGAGGAACTGTTCATGATCGAGGGACACGCTTCGATCGGAGGCCATGAGCTCGGCCCTGGGGATTACTTGTACACCTCCCCCGGAGCATGGCACTTCGCTGCTGCCAGAACCGATTGCCGATTCATCCTTGTCCTCCCGTCTCTTCCGGAATACAAGTGAGCAACTCAGTTCAGCGCCGAGGACCCGGTTCCCGTGCCGGCGGCAATCACCCAACTCGCCTCGAGTTGCTCACTTCGGCCACCGACATTGCCGAACGTGATGGAATCACTGCGCTCACAGTCGGCGCAGTCACCAAGGCAGCTGGACACGCCAAGGGAACCTTCTACGTTCATTTCGAGGATCGAGCCGATCTCTTGGTCGAGATGCACCGTCGATTTCACGACGACCTCTTCGCTGCGATATCAAGAGCCGCCGAAGCAGCGCCCGACGGACCCTCCCGTGCGCGACTGAGGATCATCGCCTTCCTTGATGGCTGTCGTCAACAAAGAGGTGTCAAATCGATGTTGTTCCAAGCCCGCCACGAGCCAGTGATCGCAGAAATGGCACGTCAACGAAACGAAGAGGCAGCGCAAGTTCTTGCCCTCGAGATCGATTCGGCAACTCCGACACCAGTTGAGACTGCACAACTTCTCGTTGCAGCCACGATCGAAGTTGCGGTCCAAGAACTGACATCAGGCAAGCGACTCGCACGATTACGAACCGCGCTACTCAAGATGGTGCCTGACTGACAAGAGGCTCGTCATCAACACTTCAGGTCGGTGACGACGCCCCCGCTGGCCTCGACCAACTTGTGCGGCTCGATCCCGAACACGTCGTGCCACGTGCCGACTGCGACCCGTGGTCGCCGTACTGCAACAGATCGGAGTCGATGAAAACGCGCGGGCGCGTCTTGTGACCGAAGAGTGGCGAGCCATCGTTGGTATTGCAGACTCACTCTGTCCATGTGCAACCCACGCGCGGCCCTTTGGTCTGCGCGAGAATCAGCGGATGAATGCGATGGGCTACGTCGGCGCGGGCATCTCGATCGTCGCTGGGTGCCTCGGACTCCTCTGGCCGAAGCAAGTCAGCCGAACGATCGGACTTCACATTCCTTGTCGACTCGGCACATCCGAGGTCCGGGCGACATATGGCGGTCTCTTCATTGGAGCCGGCCTTGCCGTCTCACTGATCGCCAGTAGCGATGCGGCACTCGTACTCGGGGCAGCGTGGGGTGGCGCATTCGTGGCCCGTGCCATCTCGTTCGTCTTCGACGGATCACGCTCGAGAGAGAACGTTGCCGGGCTGATGATCGAGGGTCTCATGGCGATTCTGCTGATCCTCGCCTGAGCGCTCAGCCCCGCACGAAGTCGGTGACCGCTCCGCCGCTCGCCTCCACGAGCTTGTAGGTCTCGATGCCGAACATGTCATGGCCGACGCAGCGGGTCACACGTGTCCACGATCTGAGTCGTACTACGACAGATCCGGATAGACGAACACGCGCAGATGAGTCTTGTGACCAAAGGGCGGCAGGCCACCTCTTGGTTTGGAAACCCTTTTCGGGCTCGGATTACGAGGCCGATCGAGGCGGCCGAATCACCAGTTCGCCGCCACAGTTCGGGCAGCGATGACTCATCGCAGAGCCACAAGCCGTGCAAAAAGTACACTCGAAACTGCAGATCACAGCCGGTCCGTCGTCAGACAATGCCGACTCACACCGCTCACATACCTTCCTCATTTCGAGCATGGCCTCAGGGCTCCTTCGACCACAACTGGTCGATGAACCGCTGGTCTTCGTCAAAGAGCCAACACTCGCGCAACTTCTCGTCCTGCACCCGGTACAGAAGGACTCTCTGAACACGTCGCGGCGGATCGCCCAGATCCTCTATGGCGAGAAGTGCGCCGAGCGAGTCGCCCACCATCACGTCCCTTACATCCACGAGTTTCCGAGATGTTCGAACCGAAGCCTGCCCCAATGCGGCGAATGCCGCATCACGTCCTCGGTGCGTTCCGGCCAATGGGCTGTTGCCCATGTAGTGGAGTTCGATGTCGTCGTGGTACGCGGCGAGCACCTTCTCGAGATCGGATGCGAGCCAAGCTTGGGCATACGACCGAAGCACCTTTTCGATTTCCTCTTTCGGGGCCATGGGCCGACAGTAGTTCTCGATATCTCGCTCAGCGCTAACGCTTCAGGTCGGTGAATACTCCCCCGCTGGCTTCGACCAGTTTGTGCGGCTCGATGCTCAACACGTCGTGGCCCCCGTCGCTGCCCACACGGGTTCACCCTCCGGGTCGAATTGCAACAAGTCCGGATCGACGAACATCCGCAGATGCGTTCTGTGACTGAAGGGCGGCACGTCATCGTTGATTTGTGCAACTCGATTCCCAACTCCAAGTGTTTCGAAACTTCGTGAGTCATCTATCTTTCTTCGCGAAATGGCGACCCCAGTGCGTTAATGCTTCGAAGTACCATGTGTCGATCAGGACCTGAGTTTCTTGAAGGAGCCGTGAAATGAGCGCATTCGCATTCATCGCTGCAATTGTGACCACTTTGTTGTGTGCCTACGGACTCTTGTATCCGGATCAACTTGCACGACAGGGAGAATTCGGGCTTCGAATCGAAACGCCTATTGCGATGTCGGAAATGCGCGCAACCTACGGCTCAATGGTCGCAATTGCCGTGGCGGTGCTAGCGACGCAATCAGAAACCGTTGCCATGGTGCTCGGCATCGCTTGGCTTGGGTCCTTCGTCGGCCGCCTCTTATCAGTGATGGTCGACAAGTCATGGAGCACCCATGTTGCCGTAAGCGGGGTCGCAGACATGGTGATGTTCATTTGCCTGGTGCCACTTGCTTGATCCAGAACAAAACAGCGATGACACGAAGCTGCTCACTGTGTCCGGAAGGCGCACACCAGGATTGGGTACCTCAACCACTTCTTGGTATGCACGATGCATTCGACCTTTTTGAGGCTCATGCAAGACAAACGGCATGGATGCGGGCGTCGACGTCGCACGTATCGCCGGCAAGGATGTGGCACTCGTGCTCGGGACGGCATGGGCTTGATCCTCTGTTGCGTGAGCGATCTCTCGAGCAATCTCTTTCGTCATTGATAGTCACTCACGAAGGAGAGCATCAGTGGCCTCCCTGTCGAAGGTGTGACGGTCGCTCTTTCGGTTCCCGCCTGAGAAATCAACGGCGCCTCAGGTCGATGACCGCTTCTTCGTAGGCCTCGACCAACTTGTGCGGCTCGCTCCCGAACACGTCGTTCTAGGTGCCCGCCGCAGCCCACACCTCGGGCCACTTCAGGAGATTCGGATCGATGAATACCCGCAAAGGCGTCTTGTGACCGACCGAAGGCACGCCATCGGTGGCTTTGGAAACCCTTCGGGAAGCCATGAGATTCGAGCTCTCGATGACGTAGTTCGAACTACCCTTTGACTGATGATCACAAGGCGTGTTGCCATGACCTGGCTTCAGACAGTCCTACTTGGGGTGTTCGTCTACTCGCTCATTCTTGTGATTGCTGGGGGAACAGCTGGATCTCTGTTCGCATGGTTGGGATTTGGTCCAGACGACTCGATCGACAGCGATGCGGTTCGCGATTACTTGAGGCTGCCTTACATGGTCCTCGGTGCGGTGATGGCGGGTTGGACATTCCTCATGATTCAGTTGGTGCGCGGCCCTCTCAGCGATGGGTCGCGCTGGGCATGGTTGATGCTCGTGCAATCCCTCGTTCTGTGGTTTTTCCTCGACACCGGGATGTCCCTCGTTCTCGGTTATCCCACCCATGCACTCTTCAATATTCCATTTGCAGTCGCCCTCGGCATCCCTCTGCTGAGTCTCCGTCCAACGAAGAAATAGCAGGCGTTAGCCACGCTTCAGGTCGGCGACGACGCCTCCGCTTGCTCCACCAACTTGTGCGGCTCGCTCCCGAACACGTCGTTCCACGTGCCAGCTGCGGCCCATACCTCGGGCCACTGCACGAGGTTCGGATCGATGAACACTCGCAGATGCGTCTTGTGACCAAAGGCCGGCACGCCGCCGTTGGTTTGTGCAACCCTTCATCGTCGAGCGACTTACCAGTAGTCCTTCATGAGTTCTGAGGCCCATTGAGGCTGACCGACTGCCCCACGCGGTCCGAACTCTTCCATCCACGGCTTGATATCCACGACCGGCGTCCCATCTATGGCATCGAGTCCAGCCACGTGAACCTTTGATCCATCGACATCGAGGACCCGACAGACAGTCACCCCCAAGCGGTTCGGACGATCCTTGGCTCGCTGAGCGAAGATTCCAACCTCTGGCCACTCGGAATTTCCTCGCGGATGGCGCGACATCCGTGGAACATCCCACGAACCTTGATCCAATATGTACACAACTATGCAGTGACTGAACGTATCGAGACCTTGGACCGAGCGTTCATCGAACGGTGCCAACAGTTCGATAAACGAAGCCTCCTGATCCCATTGATCATCTTCGGGCCGAGCCCGAGAGCAGCGAACCATGCCGATCGGAGTCAGATCGAATGTCCCTGACACACAGAAGACCGTAGCAAGAGTTCTACGCGCGCTTCAGGTCGGCGACGACGCCTCCGCTTGCTCCACCAACTTGTGCGGCTCGCTCCCGAACACGTCGTTCCACGTCCCGGCCGCAGCCCACACCTCGGGCCACTGCAGGAGATTCGGATCGATGAATACCCGCAGATGCGTTCTGTGACCGAAGGGCGGCACGCCACCTTTGGTTTATGCAACCCATCTCATCGCCGCCGTCGCCACACCCTCGGCTCACACCTCTCACATGAGCGATTCGAACCCTCGATTCGACCCGGTACCCGAGGGCATCGTGCTGACACTCGATGAGGCCTTCCG
>JBDLRO010000159.1:0-6465 GCA_039800025.1 Actinomycetota bacterium
GATCATCGAGTTCTTCGCCAAACGATCGAGATTTGGTGTGTCGATGCTCCACGGACCCTCATAGTGATATGCCGAAAGAGCATCTCGCTTCAAACTGTCGAGAATGACGACAACCACATGCCTGGGCATTCTGACCGCCGACGAAGTCTGGTGATCGAGGTCGCTGTTCACCGTCTGCACGTTCACCACGAGTCGATGTTCGGTCGCTTCTTGGTGTGACGCTGCTGCGGCTTCCACGACTCGAGGACTGCCATGATCCAACTCCGCGTATCCGCAGGGTCGATCACATCGTCGATCTCGAAGTGTGATGCAACGGATAATGCCTTTCCGTGTTCGTACATGCGATCGACCATCGCTGTGAACGCCGCCTCACGCTCGACCGGGTCCTCGATGGCTTCGAGCTCCTTGCGATACCCGAGTCGAACCGCCCCCTCGAGTCCCATTCCACCGAATTCTCCAGTCGGCCATGCAACTGTGGCCAAGGGAGCCTTGGTGCTCCCCGCCATCATTGCCTGGGCACCGAGTCCATAGCTCTTGCGCAAGACGACCGACACGACCGGAACGCTGATGTTCACGCCCGTGACGAACAATCTGCTGCAATGGCGCACAAGAGCGGTCTCTTCAACCTCAGGTCCGACCATCATGCCGGGAGTGTCCACGAGAGTGACGATCGGAATGTCGAAGGCGTCGCACAGCTGCATGAATCGGGCTGCTTTGTCGGCGCCGTCGCTGTCGATCGCTCCTGCCAAGTGATGAGGGTCGTTCGCAATGATGCCGACAGGGCGTCCGTGCACACGGGTGAGGCATGTCACCATTCCTCGCCCGAATTGTCGCCGTAGTTCGAGAACGGAATCCGCGTCACACAGATGTTCGATCACGAAGCGCACGTCGTATGCCTTGACGCGATTCTCAGGGATCGCGGTTCGCAGGAGTGATTGGTCCGGGACCTTCCATTCGCTCAGCGCACCTTGGAAGAAACCGAGGTATTGCTTCGCAAGGCGGACAGCATCGGCGTCGTCCTCGGCGATGAGATCGACCACGCCATTGGAGACCTGCACGTCGAGGGGTCCGATCTCTCGAGGAAGGAAGACTCCGAGACCTCCGCCTTCGATCATCGCAGGACCACCCATTCCGATGTTCGAACCCCGGCAGGCGATCACCACATCACAACACCCGAGAATCGCTGCATTGCCGGCGAAGCAGTATCCGCCGGTGATGCCGACGAGAGGGACGAGACCTGAGAGCCGGGCGAAGTCGTGAAAAGCCCAGCAATCGAGTCCCGACACTCCGAGTCCATCCGTGTCTCCAGGACGACCTCCACCACCTTCGGCGAAGAACACGACCGGCAGACGCAATCTCTCGGCCACATCGAACAGCCGGTCTTTCTTTCGGTGATTCTGCGTTCCCTGCGTGCCTGCAAGAACGGCGTAGTCGTAGGACAACACCACCGTGCGAGCGACGTCGGCGTCGAAATGCGCCCCGTTCACACGCCCGATTCCGCCGATGAGACCGTCCGCTGGAGTCGATTCGATCAGATCCTCGACGGCGCGACGTCGTCGTTGAGCTGCGATCACGAGCGGCCCGTATTCGACGAAGGAATCTCCATCCACGAGATCAGCCACGTTCTCGCGTGCAGTTCGGCGTCCCGATTCATGCCGACGACGAGTCGCCTCGACTCGTGCGGTATCGGAACCCTTCTGGTGTCGCTCCACCACGTCGAGAAGATCCCGACGCTCTCCGATGACGTCGGCCGGCGACCCAGGATCTTCAGCGACAGGGCCATCCAGCGACGTCAGCGAACCGGCCTCGATCGTCAAGAGATCCTCACCCTCGCGCACGGACTGTCCGATGGCGACTCGTACGTGGGAGATGCGCCCCGTCACCTCGGCCGTCACATCGTGTTCCATCTTCATGGATTCGAGCACGACGACTACAGTGCCGCTCGCCACCTCGGCCCCGACTCCAACCACCATCACGACAGTGCCCTGGAGAGGCGACCGAACGATCACGATGTCGGACGTCATCGGTCAGGGAGTGGATCAGGCAGGTGTCAGCGGTTCGTCGGGAAACGTACGGGGATCGTTCGCGGTCCGCGCACCTGACCACCGGCCCATGTCACGCCGGCGGGATCCGAGATTTCGAATTCAGGAATTCGTTCCAGCCAGGTTTCGATCGACACGCGCAATTCCATACGAGCAAGGTTCGATCCCGCGCATCGGTGAATTCCCGCGCCGAAGGCCACGTGACGGTTGATCGCTCGATCGAGGATGACCTGGTCGGGGTTTTCGAACACTTCGGGATCCCGATTGGCCCCGGGGAAGTTCATGAGCACACGCTCACCGGCCTTCATCGGACACCCCTTGTACTCGACATCTTCACCGAGACGACGAGCCATCGTCACCGGCGAGTAGGCGCGGAGGAGTTCTTCGATCGCAGTCGGCATCAACTCGGGTTCCGCCACGAGACGCTTCCGGTCGTCCGGGTGCGCTGCGAGGTGCCACAGGGACGACCCGATCGATGACCAGGTCGTGTCCACACCGGCGATGAGGAGAAGGCTGCACATTCCGAGAATCACGGTGTCGTCGATCGGAGCTCCGTCGATCTCAGTGTGCAGCAACTCGGAAATCAAGTCGTCGCCGGGGTTCGTGCGTCGACTCGCCAATGCCTCTTGGAAGAAATTGATGACCCCGGTCATGCCCCGGAGACGACGCTCCTCATCGAACGCGAACTCCAGGACGTCTCGCACCCAGCCGGTGAACGTGTCGCTCATGGACTCGGGCACCCCGAGAATGTGCGCGATCACGCGCACTGGAATCTGCTGCGCGTAGTCGGCCGCGGCATCTGCTGATCCCGTTTCGATGAACGAGTCGATCAAACGATTGCACAAATCCCGTGTCATACCCTCGTACGACAAGGTCTTTTGGGGGCTCATCCAGGGAAGGATCAACCGGCGAGTCCAGCTGTGCAACGGCGGGTCGGACGAGATCGGAGGAACCCCATAGGGAAGGAGTGCCGGCTGCGAGTTCGCGGCACCCGGCCCGAGTCCGGAGGGGGGCGGGACGACAGCAATTCCATTTCCTGACGGGAATGTCTCGATGTCTCGTGCGATCGCCGTGACGTCCTCGTAGCGAGTCGGCAGCCAGGATCCGCCCCAACGGTCCGAATGAGCGATCGGACACGTCGGTCGGAGTTCGGCCCAGATGCGATACGGGTCGTTGATGTAGTCGAGGTCGAAAATGTCGTAATCGCTCGCCCAGTCCGAAACCGGCTCGATTTTGGCAACATTGTGATCAGTCATGGATCTCCCCCCGGATGTCGTTCACGATCCTAGGGCGTGAGCGGCAGTCTCGCCCACCAACACTGGCCAGAACACCTCCGGGTAGTCATGGCCCATTCCCGGGATCTCCACCAAACGGGAATGCGGGATGACCTCAGCGGTTCTCCGGCCTCCTGAGACGTCGATCAGAGTGTCCGCTGTTCCATGAAGAACGAGTGTGGGAGACGTGACTCGGCGGAGATGTTCCGAGCGACTCCCGTCACGACGAGCCGCCTGGTACTGCCGAGCCACTCCCGCCGGACGACATGCTCGATCGAAGGCCTCGCTGGCAATCCTTGCTTGGAGTTCCTCGTCGACGTGTCCCGGACTGCCCCAGACTCGCTGGCCTGCGAGGTGAGCAGCGACGGCAGCCTCCTTCGTCGTCGCCCCCGGTGTCAGCAGCAGGGCTCGAGCCTCGTCGGTCGGACGACCGACATCGGGATCGCCGGTCGTCGACATCACTGAGATCAGGCTCGAGCAACGTGTCGGATGGTCGATGGCGAACGTCTGCGCAATCATGCCACCGAGCGATACCCCGAAAACATGAGCGTTCTCGATATCCATGTGATCGAGAACTGCCACGACGTCTCCAGCCATGTCCGCCAGCGAATAGCCATCGGGTCCATCGCTCGACAGCCCGACATCACGATTGTCGAAGCGGATGACATGGAATCCTGCTTCGACGAACTTCTCGACGAGTTCGACTCGGTAGTGGATGCACTGGTTGCTCAACCCATTGATGAGAACCAGAGTTGGGTCAGCGGGAGATCCGAACGTCTCGAAATAGATGCTCAGATCTCCGCGTGCGCAGAACGGCATGTCATCCTCCTGGATTCGCTCGAAGGTGATCGAATCGACCGCTCGGCCGCGTTCGTCGATAGGACTCGACGATCGGTGCAAGATCGTCAGGACTCGCGCCATGAAGAATGACACCATCGACGCCGAGGTCGAACTGCGCGCGCACTTGGTCGACGCACTGCTCCGGAGAACCGGTTGCAGCTGGTGCCAGCCATTCATCGGGAATCAACGTCGCCACGTGCTCCAGCTGCTCAGTCGTTGCAGTCGCGTCGAGTGCACCTCGAAACGACTTCACGAAATCGTCGTCACGGAATCGTCGGAGTACGTCGGGATCCCACTTGTTCGTCGAGACCATGAGATCTCCATAGGCTTGCAAATAGGTCGCCAGGCGTCCGACCGTCTTCTTCATTCGAACATCCTCTGGGATGTGATCGCCGATCGTTGCGAAACACGACCAGACGCGCACTTTCGCAGGATCGCGCCCTGCACGTTCGGCTGCACTCTTCACGGTCTCGACACAACGTGCGGTCGTCTCATCCGTGAAGAAGGTGTGCAGGATCACACAGTCGAATGCCCGACCCGCGAGTTCGAGAGTGTTGTGACCGAAAGCGGTGATCCCGAGTGGGATGTCTTCGTCGAACGTCGGGTCGAGAGCGAGGACTGGATACGTTCCCATGGGTCCGGAATGCCCGATGATGACTTCGCCCTTGAAGAGGCGACGCATCACCTGGGCGAAATCCTCCATCTCGGCAGTCTTGATGGTGGGCAGTCCGAACGCCTTGAACATCGGACCGATGCCTCGCCCGATGCCGAGACAGAATCGGCCGCCGGTGAGACGATGCATCGTCGTCGCATACGACGCCGTCACGAGCGGATGCCGCGTGTTGTGATTCGTGGCCGCCGTCGCGATGCCAATCGACTCCGACACCGCCCCCACCGCTCCCGACAGGGTCACGGCCTCCTTGATGTTGAACCGTTCGGAAATGAAGCAGGCACCAATGCCCAACTCCTCGGCTCGACGGACCTCATGAATCAGATCATGAGGCGACTTCGGAGCGCCCGGCAATGTGTAGAAGCCGAGTTCGTTCATTTCAGCGGGAGAAGCCGTTGTCATCGCCGCACCGTCGTATCGAATTCGGCCATCGCAGGATGGCGCGTGAGTTCCCAGAACTCCAGCAAACTGAACGGCCAGTTCTGGGAGACCCGCCCAGTCGAATTGCGGTACCAACTGCTGACAGTCGCCACTCCCCAAGCCATCTGCTCGTTGCCTCGATCGATGCGCTGATTGAAGGAATCATGGACGGATCTCTTCACTTCCATCGACGACAAATCGTTCTTCAACATCATTTCGAGACAGCCCAGGATGTAGGTGCTCTCACATTCGGAGAAGAAAATGATGCTTCCATTGACCACGATGTTCGTGTTCGGTCCGTAGAGGCAGAAGAAGTTCGGGAAGCCGGGAATTGCCATACCGAGAAAGGCTCGAGCATCACCGTCCCATTCTCGATGCAGATTCCGTCCCTCCGTTCCATTCACCTGCATCGGTGTCAAGAAGTTCGCCGCATCGAATCCGGTCGCGAAGACGATCACGTCGACGTCGACGTGTTGTCCATCCCGTGTCATGATCCCGTCTCGATCGATGTGGTCGATCGATGCGGTGATCAGCGAAACGTTGTCACGCTTCAGAGTCCTCAGCCACGACCCGTCATCGAGAACGATTCGCTTCGATGCGGGTGGATACGAAGGAACCACCTTCTCGATCAGATCCGGTCGATCGGCCAGAACATGTTCGAAATACGTCGCCAGCAGATCCCGAAGTTCACGATTGGACGCGCTCACCGACAGCCCGCCGTCATCCCATGTCGGATCCACCACGCACGAAGGAAGGACGCCTTCAGTCGCTCTCCAAAACAGGGTGAATCGGTACCACTGCGCGTATCCAGGAACGGTCTTCAACAGCCACTGGAATCCAGAGGGAACCTCTTGGTGGTAGTGCGGAACCGGGAACAACCAGGTCGGCGTGCGCTGAAAGACTGCTACGGACTCAGCGAGGCGAGCGATCTCAGGGATGAGTTGAATCCCGCTTGCTCCTGTACCGATGACCGCCACGCGCTTTCCGCTGAGATCGATATCTGATCGCCACTGCGCAGAGTGGAACATTGGACCTGCGAAGGACGACATACCCGAAATGTCGGGGATCTTCGGACGGTTCAGCTGTCCGACCGCGCTGATCACGGCATCCGCGTGGATGACACGGCGAGCTCCAGAGTTCGCATCGCGCAGCGAGATCTCCCAACGTGACGTGTCGGAGCACCACGTGAGTTCCTCGACTTCGGTGTTGAATGACGTAC
>JBDLRO010000160.1:0-5413 GCA_039800025.1 Actinomycetota bacterium
TCGATGCCAGCAAAGGGCAACTGCACCCACTGCAGATGTGGATGCATGTCGAGGACGCTCCGCAATCCCTCAGGATCGCGAGGTGCGCCCCAGATCAGTGCTTCTGCATCTGCGAGGGCCGCCACGATTCCTCCGCCTTCGCAGATCGCTTCGGACATCCACGTCGGTGCCGAATCGGGAGAAAGGGCGATCTTCGGTGCGCTCGGACCGGTCATGATTCTTCGACGATATAGGGGTCAGTCGTCGATGCCGTGACGAGCACGTCGTCGCGCCCCTGTCACGGTTCCCACCGCAAGGATGGTCACCGTCAACAACAGAATCGACGTTGCAAGGACGTTGATCTGGGGTGAGATGCTGACTCGGGATGCTCCGAAGATCTGCAGAGGGAACGTCATCGTCGAACCCGAGTTGAAGAACGTGATGATGAAGTCGTCGATCGACAGAGCGAATGCCAACAGCGCTGCAGCCATGATCCCGGGAAGGATCAACGGAAGAGTCACTTTGCGAAAAGTCATGAAGGGTGATGCACCCAGATCCTGGGCGGCTTGCTCCAATGTCCAGTCGTATCCGCGAATCCGGGCTCGAACCGTGAGTGCGACGAAGCTGACTTGGAACATCACGTGTGCGATCACGATGGTCGTGAATCCGAACTCCACGATCGTTTGGCCGAGAAAGAGAGTTGCCAACGACGAACCGAGGACGATCTCCGGTGTCGTCAATGGGAGCACCAGCAAGAAGTTGTAGGTCGACGAGCCACGAAACGTGTACCTGGAGAGCGAAATCGCGATCATCGATCCGAGAATCGTTGCGATCACCGTCGACAGGGCCGCAATTCGCAAACTCGTCCACAACGCCTCGGTCAACGCCTCATCGGCCAAAGGATTTCGCCAGTTGTCGAGGGTGAACTCCTGCCAGATGATGTTGAACTTGCCTTTGGGCTTGTTGAACGAGAAGGCGACGATGAAGGCAATAGGGATGAACAGAAAAACGAACCCTGCAGCCGCGTAGGCCGCGAGCACTCCCCTCCCCACCCGGGTACGAAGACTCGATGCACGACTCATGCCAGATCCTCGGTCCCGAAGAACTTGCTGTAGATCAGGACGAGAACTGTGATGATCGCCATCAGAACGAAAGCCATCGCACTCGCGACCGGATAGTTGTTCTGTCGAAGGAACTGATCCTGGATCGAGTTACCGATCATCGTGGTGTTCGGATTTCCCAAGAACTGAGCGTTCACGAAGTCACCTGCCGCTGGGATGAACGTCAGCAACGTGCCGGCGAAGACTCCGGGAATCGACAACGGCAGGACGACTTTGCGAAAAGCTCTCGAGGCCGACGAGTAGAGATCCTGCGCTGCGTCCATGAGCCGAGTATCGATCTTCTCAAGGCTGACGTAGATCGGCAAGATCATGAACGGCAGGAAGTTGTATGTCAAACCGAAGATGACAGCAGTTGCCGTGTTGATCAATCGACCGTCGTCCATGATTCCGATTCCCTCGAGGAATCCGTCGAGCCGAAGCGTCTCGATCACGCTGACTGCAGGACCCGAGTCGGCGAGAATCGACGACCAGGCAATCGTACGAATCAGATAACTGGTGAAGAATGGAACGACGACGAGACCGAGGAGGATGTTCCTCCAACGGCCACCGCGGAACGCGATGAAGTACGCAACCGGATAGCCGATCAGAATCGTCAGAGCGGTGGCGACTCCGGCGTACAGGAAAGCTCGTCCGAACTGGGGGCCGAAATCCGAAAATGCCGTTCCGTAGTTGGAGAACTCCCAACTGAAGGTTGCCTGAATGTCGAAGCGCGTCTCCTTGGCGGACAGTGAATTGCGCAACAACGTCCACAACGGCGCAAGGTAGAACAACGCCAACCACATCGAGCCCGGTTTGAGGAGCCCGTACGGCGCAAGGGACCTCCGCAGATCAGGGCCCCCGAGAACGGCAACCAAGATCAGTCCGACGAGCGCGAGTCCGATGACGACGAGCAACAGGAAGTTGAGCCCGTCAGGGAGCCACCCTGCGCCCACTGCGAGAAGGCACGCACCGACGAGGATCAAAAGGGCAAGACCCCATTTTTCCCCTGACGACCGATCCGCTGATCGGATGCGCTCGACGACGGCTGTTGCCATCGATCAGGCGCCTGTGATCCTCGAGAATGCCTCCTCGAACTCCGCCTCGGTGTCGGTGTCCAGAGCTGCGAACGGGAAGAGTCGCTTGCGGGTGTCTTCATCCGGGAACACGAGCGGGTTGTCGGCGAGCGCAGGATCGATCTTGGCGACTTCATCTCGGACACCCTTGACCGGAGACTGGTATTGCACCCACACCGTCAACTGCGCGGCCTGCACCGGGTCGTAGACGAAATCCATCCACTTTGCTGCTGCGTCGCGGTTCTTCGCTCCCTTGGGCATCACCATCGTGTCCCACCACAAAGTTCCACCTTCTTCGGGAACGATGAAGCGAATGTCGGGATTGTCTGCCGACAACTGCAGCACGTCTCCCGACCAGCCGACGCAGGCAGCGAAGTTGCCCGACGCAAGATCGTCCGTGTAGTCATTACCTGTGAAGGCGCGGATCTGTCCATCGGACTTCGCCTTCTCGAGTTGTTCGAACGCCCCTGCCGCCTCGTCGAAGGACTTGATCGACGACGGGTTGACCCCGAGTCCGAGCAACAGCAGCCCGATCGTGTCGCGCATTTCGGTCAGCATGCCGATGCGACCCTTGAACTCGGGATCGAAGAGATCGCTGACGCTCTTCAACTCACGACCGGTCGCGGCGAGGTTGTATGCAATACCAGCTGTGCCCGCCTGCCAAGGAAGGCTGTACTCACCCGTTGGGTCGCTCGGCGGGTTCTTGAAAACGTCTTCGATATTCTTCGCATTCGGAACCTGATCGAGCGGCAACTTGTCGAGCCACTCGAGATCACGGAGTCGACCGGCCATCCACTGCGTCGGGACGATGATGTCGGGGTCGATCGTCTTGCCAGTTCCGAGCAACGGCTGAATCTTGGCGAAGTACTCGAGATTGTCGTTGAAGGCCTCGGTGTAGGTGAGGTCGATGCCGGTCGCCTGCATGAAGCGTTCAGCCGTTCCGATTGCTCCATCTTCCGACGGGTCGATGTACAACGGCCAGTTCTCGACGTAGAGCGATGAACCGCCACCGCCGCTTCCACCGCTGTCTCCGCCGCCACATGCGGCAAGAATCGCTGGCAAGGACAGTCCGGCAGCGCCGAGAGCTCCCGCACGTGCCAACAACTGACGTCGTGACATCGGGGTCCTGGTGATCTGCGTGTCAGGGAAGTTGTTGGACATTGTGATTCCTCTCGTGGTGATGGGGTGGATTCAATCTCTCAGTGAAACGATCTCGATGATAGGTCGACCGCGCCCGCGGATCGATCGGTTTCGTGACCTTACACAACAGACGTTCGACGGACACACTCCTCGCCGACACTGCGGCAGCCACGATTTGCATCACAACGCCGCCTCCACCTCGACGGCATCGAGATCCGTTGCTCCGGCACGTTCGGGCCACCCGTCGAGCAGGTCTGGCGCAGACTTCGACCATGCAACCCACTGGTCGTTGCCGGGTCGCAGCGAGGGCAGATCGCTGTCGGCATCGGCCTCACCGACGACTTCGGTGCCGTCGGGAAGACGCAATGCGACACGCAGCCATGCCCCGTGGAAGATCACATCGGTCACCGTCCCGCGCAGCCCACAGCCATCTGCGGGCTCCGATGCCACGGGGTGCAAACGCTCGGGCCGAAGCATCACCGATACTCGGGCTCCCTGTTCTGGAGCACGCCCTGCCTCTGCAGAAACTCGCAGCCCGGATTTCAACTCGACGACGAATGTCTCTCCATCGCGACCGACGACGGTCCCGGGAAGCAAATTGGCAGATCCGATGAAACCAGCAACGAACAAAGAGGCCGGGTTGTTGTAGATCTCTTCGGGGCTGGCGATCTGCTCGACGTGACCTTCATTGATCACTGCGATGCGGTCGCTCATCGTCAGAGCCTCACCCTGATCGTGAGTGACGAATACGAAAGTGATCCCGACTTCGGCTTGGATTCGCTTGAGTTCGATTTGCATCGCTTCTCGGAGCTTCAAGTCGAGAGCGGCCAACGGCTCGTCGAGCAAGAGAGCGCTCGGCATGTTGACGAGAGCCCTGGCGAGGGCAACTCGCTGCTGCTGACCGCCTGACAGCTGGGCGGGACGGCGATGCGCAAAGTCCCCGAGACGCACGACATCGAGCATCTCGCCGACACGCTTCTTGATCTCGGACTCGGGACGCTTCTTTGCCCGGAGCCCGAATGCGACATTGTCGGCCACCGACATGTGAGGGAAGAGGGCGTACTGCTGAAAGACCGTGTTGATATTGCGTTTGTGCGGAGGGACTGCTGACACGTCGACGCCCTCGAGCATCACCTTGCCCGTCGTGGGCCGTTCGAATCCGGCGATCATCTTCAGAATCGTCGTCTTGCCGCAGCCCGACGGACCGAGCATCGAAAAGAACTCCCCCGAGCGTATGCCGAAGTCGACGTCGTGCACCGCAGTGAAATCACCGAATGTCTTCGAGAGGTCGCGCAATCCGATGACTTCTCGCTCATCCGAAACCGGACGACTGGAGGATGCTGTCGAGCCCTCACCGGTGCTGGCGTTCCCGCTCAATCCGCGACCCCCTGATGATCCACTTCTCGCTCGGAGCGAAGAACCCGTTGACGACCGGCGAATATTACCCCCGGGGGAACGACGACACCCGTCGACACGAAAATTTCATCGAGACGACACGTCCCGTCCTGATCCGTCGGGCAGTCATCAGCTGTCGAGATTCGCCATCACGTGCTTGATACGCGTGTAGTCATCGAGAGCGTAAGCCGACAAGTCCTTGCCGTAGCCGGACTTCTTGAAACCTCCGTGCGGCATCTCGGCCACCATCGGAATGTGAGTGTTGATCCACACACAACCGAAGTCCAGTCGCTTGGTCATCCTCATGGCACGACCGAAGTCCTTCGTCCACACACTCGAGGCGAGCCCGTATTCCACCCCGTTCGCCCAACGCACGGCCTCGTCCTCGTCGCTGAACTTTTGAACGGTGATCACGGGTCCGAAGATCTCGGTCTGCACCATTTCATCGCCCTGATTCAGGTCGCTCACCACGGTCGGGGGGAAGAAGAATCCGGAACCCGCTGCTCGTGCTCCGCCCGCATTCACTCGCGCATGGTCGGGGAGCCGATCGAAGAACCCGGCGACGCGAGCCAGCTGATTGGTGTTGTTGACCGGTCCGAACAGAACATCGTCGTCGGGCATTCCGAACTGAGTGGCCTTTGCCTGTTCGGACAGAGCCGCCACGAAATCCGAGTACACGCCGGGCGCACACAGGACTCTGGTTGCCGCTGTGCAGTCCTGGCCGGC
>JBDLRO010000161.1:0-3180 GCA_039800025.1 Actinomycetota bacterium
TGATTTCCTCGATCCGACGACATTGTTCGACACGATCGGCGTACTCGCTGCCGACGAGAGTGCGAGCGACGATGAATCGATGCTCGACTTCGACGACCTCCGGCACGTGAATGTGCTCGACCTGAAGTGTCGAGCAATCGATGAGAGTTGCAGATCCGGGACGGCCCGAGACGATGCTCAATTGGTCCATGATTCCGCACGGCACACCGGTGGCGGCATGTTCGGCGCGCTGACAGATCTGTGCCACGTCGACATCGTCGAAAGGCGCGAGCTGCGGATCTCGACCGAGAACGATGCGAGCTGTGGCGACTTCGAGAGCAGCACTCGAAGACAGCCCCGAGCCAATGGGCAAAGTCGTTTCGACTGAGCCGGAGAAACCTCGCAATTCGATCCCGAGTGAACGCAGTTCGAAGAGCACGCCGGCCGGATATCTCGCCCAGGGCGGATCGATCTCCCTGGCGGACGGAGCATCGAGAGGAATCCTTGCTGCGCCGTGTGTATCGGATTCGAGGACCCAGAGGTTCTGATCTGTGAAGTTTCCGCTGATCGACGTATGGAGATCCACGACCATCGGAAGGACGAGTCCCTCCGTGTAGTCGGTGTGATCGCCGATCAAGTTGACACGGCCGGGAACTCGGACCGAGATCGGCGACTCGAGAGCAGTCACGGCTCGATCAGGCGAGTCGGAGCGTCTGACTGAAACGCTCGAGAGCGTCCTGGTCGAAGGGGGCTCGCAGAGCAATGTTGATCTGGTCGGCGCCCGCTTCGATGAACTGGCCGATGCGATCGATGACCTGCTCGTCGCTGCCGGTCAACACACCGGGTCGAACACCTTCGGCCAGCATGCCGAATTGCGCGTGCAGACTTTCCTCGGTCCACGCGATGCCGAGATTCACCGTCCGTCGCACGTCATGCGGGTCGCGCCCAGCGGATTGGCAATGCTCTGTCAGAACGGCGCTCTTGTGAGCGAACGTCTCCGGGGCGACGAATGGCACGTTCCATCCATCAGCGAAGCGAGCAGCGATGCTCAAAGTTCGCTTTTCACCACCGCCGCCGATCCAAATCGGAATGCGCTTCTGGATCGGTCGAGGTTCGTTGCGAGCCTGGGAAAGGGAGAACCACTCGCCGTCGAAGTCGGTCACGTCGTCGTGCAGAAGTCCGCGAACGCAGCGAGCTGCCTCTTCGAGTTGGTTCATTCGCGTCTTGATCGGCGGAAACTCGATGCCATACGCGTCGTACTCGACTTGAGCCCAGCCTGCTCCGAGACCCATATCCGCGCGACCTCCCGAAATGTGGTCGATCGCGGTGATCATCTTGGCAAGGACAGCGGGGTGGCGATAGCCGATCGAGTACACGAGGGAGCCGACGCGAACCCGTGACGTGGAGGCAGCGAGAGCCGCGTGCATTGCCACTGCCTCGTAGCAGGCTGCGTCATCCGGCTTCCCGGTGGCGCCATAGAAGTGGTCCCAGATCGAGATCCAATCGAACCCGATCTCGTCGATGCGTCGCCAGAGTGGCTCGAGGATGTCGTAGGACGTGTGCTGAAGTCCCGTGTGGACTCCGAACTTCACATTGGGGAACATTCCAGATGGCATGTGCTCACGGTAGCCGCTCGGTCCAGTCCGCATTTCCGATGGAGTCCCCGATCGAGTCCCCGATGGAGACACGGCATCGCTAAGGTCGAGGCGTGGCGCGCGCAGTGGTTCAATCCAATATCGGTCCCCTCGACATCGAATACGAGACGATGGGCTCGCCTCTCGATCCGCCGATGCTCCTCGTCATGGGCTTCACCGCCCAGATGATCGTCTGGCCCGATGCATTCTGTTCGCGGTTGGTCGATCGTGGCTTCCACGTGATCCGATTCGACAATCGAGACTGTGGGCTCTCGGGCAAACTCGATGGAGTGTCGGTCGATCCGAACGCAGTCATGCACGCAAGATTGGCCGGCTCCGCTCTGCCTCCCGTTCCGTACACGCTGTCCGACATGGCATTCGATGCAATCGGACTTCTCGATCACCTCGGAATCGACGCGGCGCACGTCGTCGGTGCGTCGATGGGCGGCATGATCGCTCAGACCATGGCAATCGAGCACCCTCGGCGCGTGAGGTCTCTCATCTCGATCATGTCGATGACGGGTGAACTCGAGTACGGGTCGCCGACTCCTGAAGCGGGGGAAGTCCTGCTCGCTGCTCCTCCCACCGACCGCCAGGCGTACATCGACAACAGTGTCAGCGCCAGAGTCTGGCAATCCCGTCGGTACTTCGACGAGAAGCGGGTGCGTGAAGATGCCGCACGTGGGTTCGACAGATCCTTCTATCCCGAGGGATCGGCTCGCCAGTTGGCAGCGATCTACGCAAGTGGTTCACGAGCGGATGGTCTGAGCGAACTGCGAGTGCCCACACTCGTGGTTCACGGCACCGACGACACGTTGCTGCAGCCCGACGGAGGCCGTCGCACCGCTGAACTCGTCCCCGGTTCCTCGCTGCTGATGCTCGCCGACATGGGACACGATCTTCCCGAGCCGCTTCAGCCCATGATCACGGGAGCAATTGCCGAACACGCGGCATTGGCGGACGCTTCACGAATCGCTGCAGGCGGATAGGGACCGAACCAGCAAGGCTGAATACGATCGGACCATGACTGGTCCACTTCGAGGTTTTCGTGTCATCGAGATCGCCGGCATCGGCCCCGGCCCGTTCGCTGCGATGTTGCTGGCGGACATGGGTGCAGAGGTGATCAGGGTCGAACGGAGCCAAGCGGTTCGAGGCCCTGCTCCGGCCACTCCGGGGCAGGACGTCCTCCAACGAGGCCGCCGCAACATTGCGATCGATTTGAAGAATCCTCAGGGGGTCGAGACGCTCCTGCGTCTGGTCGAGTCGGCCGATGCGCTGATCGAAGGTTTTCGCCCGGGAGTCATGGAGCGCCTCGGTGTCGGTCCAGATGTCTGCCAAGGAAGAAATCCCCGTCTCGTCTTTGGACGGATGACTGGCTGGGGTCAGACGGGGATGTACGCCCAAGCCGCAGGTCACGACATCAACTACATCTCTCTCGCGGGAGCCCTGGCTCATTTCGGCCGAGCAGGTGAAGCGCCGGTTCCTCCGATCAACATGGTGGGCGACTTCGGCGGAGGAGGAATGTTCCTGGCATTCGGTGTGGTGTGTGCACTGTTGGAGGCCTCCA
>JBDLRO010000162.1:0-3580 GCA_039800025.1 Actinomycetota bacterium
GTCATCGGCTGGTTCTCGAGCGATTTCGTCGGGATGCGCCCGACGCGCATGGTCGACACTCGGTTCGGATTCGGGGCGTCATTGGTGCAGGCCGGCACCGACCAGAACATCATGATCGGCGGCCGTTTCGGTGTGCCCGCCGATGCCAAGGCCGTCGCCATGAACGTCACAGCGGTCGGTGCCACCGAGCCGACCTCGCTCGTGTTCTGGCCGGCAGGAGCTCCGAAGCCACTCGTGGGAATGGTGGCCGTTCCGTCTGCAGGAATTCACGGCCAGTCGACGATCGTCGGTCTCGAACTCGGCACGTTCAGCATGTCGGCCCTCGTCGGCCAAGTGAACGTCGTCATCGATGTCACCGGATGGTTCAAGGCAGACGGGCTCTTCGTTGCCGTGCCGGCGCAGCGCGTCGTCGACACGAAGGTCGGCACATGCGGTATCGAACTCGGACCCGGAGAGACCCGAACGTTCCCCGTGACCGATGCTCCCGATGTGTTCGCCGTTGCGGTGAACATCGGAGCTCTCGAGGCGAGTGAGAACACGTACCTCACCGTGTGGAGTGCAGGATCGGCGCAACCGGAGACGAGCAATCTCAACGTCATGCCCGGAACCGGCTCGGTCGGAGCGGTGGTGATCACCGAACTCGGCACCGGCGGGCAGATCTCGGTGTCCAATGCCGCGGGCAAGGTGCACGTCACGCTCGATGTGATCGGCCTGTTCACGGGAACGACACCGGGAGGCGAGCGCACCCCATGTCCGATGCCTGCACCACCTCCTCCAGCCCCCACGGCCGTTGAAAATGGCCCCGCCGAGGAGACGGAGACGACCACCACTACGAAGCCCCCTGTGTCGTGGCAGACGTCGATGTTGAGTGCGATCAATCGTGAACGCCAAGCTGCGGGACTGTCGCCGGTCACATCGTGTGGAGCCTTGAGTCGCACCGCGCAGGCCTATGCCGATGTCCTGATCGGGACGCGCGACATCAGCCACACCGGCCCGAACGGATCGACCTTGCAAACCCGCGTGGCTGCATCCGGTTACGTCGGGTGGACGAACATCGGCGAGAACTTGGCAGCGGGCCAAGGCACGGCGGATGAAGTGATGACCGCCTGGCTCGGCTCGTCCGGGCACCGTGCGAACATCTTGAAGCCCGAGTTCACACATGTCGGATTCGGACGCACGAAGGGCCTCTACAAGGACAACACCGTGGAGTCGTGGTTCTGGGTTCAGAACTTCGGCGCCGGCGGCATCTGCTGAGCACTTGCGCCAGCGGGTGATCGTTCAGTCGCGGATGCGATCCCATTCACTCGGACTGCGTCCCAGCTGCTCGAGACGCCTGACGACCGACAACGGCGCACCGATCTCCTCGCCTGCGCGCAATCTGCGAACCTGATCGCCGTCCTCGTCCCAGATGTGGCACGTGTTCACGTTGGAGCGGAACGCCATTGCGCGCATGTCGGGCGTCATCCCCGCACGTCCGCGGGGCTTGCCCGTGTCCCCGGGCTCGGCGACCCGCATGCTCCACGCACATTGAATGGCAACGGGCCCCATTGCTTGGAGAAGGGCCGATGTGTGGGTGCATCCGCGCGCACCACCGAACAATTCGCGCACTTTCTGGTTGAAGCCACGGGCGATCGACAAGCCGATCAGCTTCTTGTAGGTGGCCGTGATGCCCGGGCATTCCTCGTGTGGGTATTCGTGGAAGGACACTTCCGCGTCGATGATCTCCATCGACGGAAATGCGAGACGCAAGTCGACGATCATGTGATGCATCGTCAGGGGCTGCACGTCGTCGAGGATGTACAAACCTGCCGGCTTGTCGTCGCGCACGGCACCGCGCAACAGGAATTCCGAATCGGACACTTTGAAGGCGCGCACTTCGTAGTTGCGAGTGTGGATCGGCGTGTAGTCCGGATCGGGGGGAAGGATCGGATTGGGATTGGGGGAGTTCATCATGTCCTCAGGTCGTGACCGCGACGCGTATCGCGCTGCGACTCGTACTTCGATTCGACCGTACTCGCACGAGAGACGTGTCTGCTAACGCTGGCGCCGGTGCCACGCATCGACAACAGTCGTCGGTCGCCGGCTCCAATCGAGCAGTGCATGGGCGGACGAGTCGCGGTCTGCGGAGATGCCCGGTTCGACGAAGACGGTTTCGATTGCGATGCCATCGACACGGCTGGCATCGACGGCTCGCACGAATGCCTCGGTCAGCACTTCGGCATCCCGTGAAGTTTCGATCGTCGAACGACGATTGACACGCTGGATGACGGCGAGAGGACGATCGGGGCCTTCGTCGACAACACGATGAATCAGAGTCTGCGCTCGCTCCTGCCACCGTCGCAACGACTCGTCGTCGATCGTGCTGTCGGCTCCGAGGTCGGAGCGCATCTTGACACCGATCACGTCGACGGCACCAGCGAGATCTGCGAGCTGTCGATCGGCGCGGCCGGGTATGACGACGGTGCCATCACGCAACCCGTGCAGGAACGTCCTGAATCGCAGGTGATCTTCGCGTTGGGCGCGCTCGACCGCGATCGGCGACCCCTCTTCGGGGCGGACATGGCGAATGGTCAGTGATGTGGCGATCGGGGGCCCGCCATGGAGGATGCGCCATGCATCACGCCAGGCGACGGCGAGCGTGTCGACGAGTTCACCGTGTCGGCGAGCGTCGTCGGCTTCCGTGCGTGCCGCGAAGCCGATCGGATCCTCGATCGGAAACCAGCCACCGACGCGATCTCCGAATACCTCTGCGACCTTTTCGACGAAGAGAGGCCACCGTCGGCCGGCAGCCTTCGTGTCGCAAAAACCACCCTCGTCATCGAACCACCTTGGGATCGTCCTCTCGAGAAGGACTGCCCACACGCGCACTCCGTTCATGGAGGCGGCAGTGATCACATCGGAATACCACTCGACCCATTGTCCGTCGAGACCGCCCGGACGTGGTTCGAGTCTCGCCCAATCGAAGCCGAGGCGGAGGTCGGTGACCCCGACGGAAGCGAGAGCGGCGATGTCATCGGCGGAATGCGAATGAAATCCGTTACCCGTGCGTGTCGGATCGGGATCGTTCGATTGTGAAGACGGTCCGAGGGCGACGAGTGCAGGCAGACTCGCTCCGAAATTCAGCCCAGATCCGGGACTCGACGCGGTCATCGAGTTCAGGCGACGAACGGCGAGCGAGTCCACAGCTCGCCGGTGTCGTTCAACCCGCCGAGCTTGTCCTTGGCGGACAAGGAGACGACTTCGACGTCCCCGAGACCCCGCAGATTCACGCAGTCGTGCGGATGCTCCTGCACGCCGACAGGGAGTCGCCGCAGGTCGGCACGACTGATCAGGACTTCATTGTGATCGGCTGCATCACACAGACGAGATGCCAGGTTGACCGACGTGCCGATGTAATCCTCACCTTGGAACATGAGGACCTCACCTGTGGCGATTCCGACGCGGACCGTCAGAGGGCGGCAGACGTCCTCACAGCGTTTTTGCATGTCGAGCGCGAAACCGATGGCCATGTCCTGGTCGACGGACACGATCATGCACCCGTCACCGAGCCACTTGTCGACGCGGATTCCCCAGGCGGCGG
>JBDLRO010000163.1:0-5870 GCA_039800025.1 Actinomycetota bacterium
GAGAACTCTGCTGCGACCTCTGCTGCAGTCACTCCGTCGTCGACGCCGCGGACGAAGAGATAGATGGCGCGCCGAGTTGGATCACCGAACGCGCTCGTGATCGCTGTCACCGATGCGGTGAATGCTCCTTGCGAGGCTGGCGTGGTTCCGTTCACGGACACACCGGTATTATACCTATGCCGGTAGTGCAAATTCTGATCGTGCAAATTCCGAGTTGGGAGTCTCCACATGTCCATCACCCGCGAGCAGGTCGTCGACGCACTGCGTCCCGTGGAAGATCCCGAATTGCACCGATCCATCGTGGACATCGGCATGTTGCGCAACGTCGACGTCGCCGACAACGGCCATGTGTCGATTCTCGTCGCCCTCACCATTGCTGGGTGTCCGTTGCGGAATGAGATCACCAATCGGGTCATGACAGCGGTTCGCTCCCTGGACGGGGTCGCAGATGTCTCTCTCGACTTCACGGTGATGACCGACCAGGATCGGGAAGAGCTGCGCAAGAAGCTCCACGGAGACCCTGCCGCTACGGCGGGTCAGGGCACAGCCCACGGTCATGCCGAGGGTCGAGCGATTCCGTTCGCTGATCCCGACAATCGCACCCGGCCGTTGTTGATCTCTTCGGGCCAGGGCGGAGTCGGAAAGAGCAGTGTCACGACGAACCTGGCAGTGGCTCTCGCAGCTCAAGGTCATTCAGTGGGAATTCTCGACGCGGACATCTACGGCTACTCGATTCCGAGGATGCTTGGTGCTTCGAACGAGCCGGTCGTGATCGACCGCATGCTTCTTCCCTCGGAAGCCCACGGGGTGCGGTGCATTTCGATCGGCTATTTCGTGCCCGAGGGACAGGCGGTCGTCTGGCGAGGTCCGATGCTCCACAAGGCTCTCGAACAGTTCTTGACCGACGTGTTCTGGGACGAGCCGGACTTCCTGCTCATCGACATGCCGCCGGGAACCGGGGACATCGCTCTGTCCCTCAGCCAGTACCTTCCGAAGGGCGAGGTCTACGTCGTCACCACCCCGCAACAAGCCGCTCAGAAGGTGGCACGACTGTCGGCAGCGATGGCCGCAAAGGTCAACCTCCCCGTGAAGGGCGTCATCGAGAACATGTCGTGGTTCACAGGGGACGATGGCAAGCGATACGAGTTGTTCGGTCACGGTGGAGGCCAAGAGCTCGCCGATGAACTCGGGGTTCCGCTTCTCGGCCAGATCCCGCTGGTTCAGTCTCTCCGCGAAGGCGGAGACGATGGTCGTCCGATCACCGTGGCATCTCCTGAGAGCGAATCCGCACGCATCTTCCACGACATCGCGCGCAAGATCGCCGAAGACATGAAGCCGCGCAAGAAGTTCAGCAAGTTCTTGAAAGTCAACGGCTGAGCAGCCGACCGCCGAAGCGGTTCTCAGTCGTTCCAGAACCGCTGTTCACGGAAGGGATCGGCGTACATGTGGTAGCCGTTGCGCTCCCAGAAACCAGGCGCATCTCGATCGCGTAGTTCGAGACCGCGCAGCCATTTCGCACTCTTCCAGAAGTACAGGTGAGGAATCACGATGCGGACCGGACCGCCGTGCTCAGGTGTGATGTCCTCGCCTTCGTAGGCAAAGGCCACGAGAGCCTCGTCAGTGGTGATGTCCGCGAGGGGCACATTCGTCGTGTAGCCGAACTCCGCGTGTTCCATCACATGGGTCGCCCCACTTTGCACACCGACCATGTCGAAGATGTCCCGCACCCTCACGCCGGTCCATGTGGTGTCGAACTTGCTCCACTTCGTCACACAATGGATGTCGAAGGTCGGCGTCACACTCGGGAGCGAGCGGAGGTCATCGAGTGTCAGCGTCAGTGGCGAGTCGACCAGACCGAAGACGGACAGGTTCCATTCACCAGGTTCGTACACCGGGACATCGCCCACGTGGAGAACCGGGAAGCGCTCGGTCAGATACTGGCCAGGGGGCAGGCGATGTGCGTCCAATCCCTGTTCCGCGATGTTGCGACGGTTGCGTTCGAAGAAACCACCTGGAACACCCATACCCCGAGTCTGTCGTGCAACGAATCGAGTTCCCCAGTCCTGGTCCGTATTAGTTTTTGTGCATGATCGACTCCGGTGACACGGGCACTCTCTACCTCGTGCGCCACGCTAAGGCCGGCGATCGATCGCGTTGGACAGGAGATGACGAACTTCGACCCCTGTCCGGGAAGGGACGTCGACAAGCGGTGTCACTGTGCGAACGCCTACTCCCTCTCGTCGGCCCGCGCACCGATGCGCTTCTCCTGTCGAGTACCTACCTGCGTTGCCTCCAAACGTTGGAACCGCTTGCGGCTCGGCTTCACTCACGAGTCCATGCCGACGATCGACTGACCGAAGGTCGGGGATTCGAGGGCCTCCTCGACATGCTCGAGAGCATTCCCGACGGATCGGTTCTGTGCAGTCACGGCGACATCATCCCCGCTGTCATTGCCGCACTCGAGCGACGTTCGACCCGTATCGCATCCGAACCCGACTGGCGCAAGGGTTCGGTCTGGGTTCTCGAACGCACCGGTGACCGGATCGCATCCGCGACCGTGTGGCCTCCCCCGAACGTCGGCTGAGCCGGGTTGCCGCTACTCGACGAGCGAATCGTCGGGGGCAGTCGGAGAACCGCCGAGCGACTCTTCGATCTGTGCAGCAAGACCTTCCACGAGAGTCGCGACCTCAGCCGGCGGATTCGAAGCCAAACATGTGTCGATTTCCGGAGCTGCGGCCTCGGCATCGCCGAGGAACCGGAAGAACGAGATCCCAAGGAAGCAGTGGGCATCGGGATAGGTCGTGTCGATGATGGTTGCCTGCCGAAGGAGCACCAGTCCCGACTCGAGACGTTCCGCAGCAAGGCCCTGATCTTCGATCTGTGGTGCGGACAGCACTGTGAGCCAGCCGAAGTAGGTCAGAGCTTCGATGTTGTCGGGCTCCTGTTCGAGCACCTGGGCGTACAAACCGAGCGCAGTTTCGAGATCCGCCATTCCCAACGAACGCGCTTCGACGAGAAGACTCGTGATACTGGCCTCACCGCTTCCGCCCGTCATGACCTGACCCGGTCGTCGCTCTCCGCTGTTTCGGGCGATCGCAATTCCTGCAATCACGGAGAGAACGACGACAACGGTCACGCTGATGGCGACTCTCGTACGAGCACTCGACGAAAGCTCACGACTCTGTTCGACAGGCTCGGATGGCTGCGTGCTCACGTCACCGCGATTCGGCGCCCTCCATCGTCGAAAGGCGATGACAAGACCGGCGAGCGCCACGCCACCGACTGCCACCGGCAAGACCCAGACGAGAGCTTCGATACCCGACGAGCCGGGTGTCAGGCGAAGACTCTCGGCATAGTTGTCGTCGATCGTCGCCACGATTTCGTCATCGGACAGCATCCCCTCGGCAACGAGCCGCGAGATCTCCTGGCGAATGGCCTGTGAGGCCGTTCCACGAGACTCCGACACACTTTCGCCATCACAGGTCGGGCAGGCGAGTCGTCGAGCCACTGCTTCGACGCGCTCCTGGGGCGTCGCCGGACTCGAATCACGCTGAGATCCGATCACCATCAGTACGACGAAGGCGACCGCGATGAGGAGCCACCCCGCTGGCGTAGCTCGGACGAGCGATCTCAGGCGAGTCATTCGGATCCACTCATCGCAGCAATTGCCGAGCCGAGGAGTTCGGCCGTCACTTGACCAGTGAATCTCTGAGCGACCACGCCGGTCGGACTGATCAACCATGTCTCAGGAACTTTGGCGATGCCGTAGTCCACGGCGATCCGCGCGTCATCGTCTCGGATGATCGGCCAGTCTCCGCCGAATCCGGCGAAGAACGAGCGCACCGCCTCTTCGCTGTCGTCGTTGACGATGGTGTACAGCTCAGCACCTCTCGATCCCATCGCACGTTGGCCTTCGACGAACTTCACGAGTTCGGGATGCTCGCGTTTGCACGGGACGCATGTGGAGTTGAAGAAGTTGAGCACCACCCAGGAGCCCTTGCGTCGTGAGAGCACGAACTGCCCGTCGTCGTACGTGGTGCTGACGATCTCGGGAGCCGGCCTCGACAAAAGAGGCGACTGAGCATCTTGAGTGTCACGAGTGAAGGCGATCACGAGAACGCCGATCAGGAACACGGCGCCGATCGCGAGGAGAACTGCTGCCTTTCGAGCCGTACGCGGGGTTGCGCGCTCTGCCTGCTCCTGCGTCACGGCTTGCCCGCCCCCACCGTCGTCGACTCCTCGACGAGCGCAGCGGGAATCGTCCTTCGGCGAGAGGGCACCGCTGCGAGAACGGTCCCGACTGCCATCAAGCCTCCGCCGATCCACAACCACAAGATCAGCGGCTTGACGAAGACTTTGATTCGAGCCTGAGAGTCATCCGGTCGGACATTTCCTTCGAGGGTGAGATACAAGTCGTGACGAAGTCCCGTCTTGACACTCGGCGTGCCGATGTCCATTCCTTGGGCGAGGTACTTGCTGCGCGAAGGTTCGTACACCTGCTCGCCGTCGATCCGAACCGCCGCGACCACGCTCGACTTCACCGAATCGCTCCGCACGGACAGGCCCTCGAACGTGAAGGTGTGACCCGCGAACGAGACCGTCTCACCTTCCTCCATCACGAATTCCTGTGATCTCGTGTACGAGGCCGACGCAACGAGCGCGACGGACAAGAGGATGACTCCGAGGTGGACGACCATCCCTCCGTTCGCTCGTCCGATGAGACCGCGCCACCCTTGACGTCGACTGGCGAGCACCAATTGGCGAATGGCCGACCCTCCGGCGAATCCTCCGAACGCGAACGCGAGCAGCGACATCCATCCGTCCGCACCCCAGACGAGTGCAACGACGAGTGCTCCGACACCGGACCATGCCGGCCAGAACAACCGAGTCCTGAGAACCTCTTCGCCCGCTCGGCGCCAAGGAAGAACCGGAGCGATCGCCATCATGAAGAGCATGGTCAATCCGATCGGCTTCGTCATGGCATCGAAGAACGGTTCGCCGACGACGAGCCGCCGATTGTCGACTGCTTCGACGATGAGCGGGAAAACCGTTCCCAGCAGCACCACGAATGCGAACAGGCTGAACAAGAAGTTGTTCGCGAGGAAGGCACCTTCTCGACTCACGGGTGATTCGATCGCCCCCGGCGAGCGCAGCTCGTCACCTCGCCACCCGATCAACGCAATCGCAGCAACCACGATGATCGCGAAGAAGGCGAGCAGCCAAGGTCCGACGTCGCCTTCTGCAAATGCGTGCACGCTGTTGATCACACCGGAGCGGGTGAGGAACGTGCCGAGAATCGTGAGGCTGAAGGTTGCGATGACGAGGCTGATGTTCCAGACCCGCAACATCCCCCGACGTTCCTGAACGAGAACCGAATGGAGGTATGCGGTTCCAGTCAACCAGGGAAGGAAGCTTGCGTTCTCGACGGGATCCCATGCCCACACGCCGCTCCAGC
The DNA here is from genome assembly GCA_039800025.1 of Actinomycetota bacterium. GTDB lineage: Bacteria > Actinomycetota > Acidimicrobiia > Acidimicrobiales > Ilumatobacteraceae > Casp-actino8. The sequence goes on from JBDLRO010000163.1 coordinate 5,456, forward strand.
CGAGGACTTCGTAGCTCCACCAGCTTCCCAAGATGATGCCGATCGTGAGGAACCCCCACGCATAGAGCGTCCATCGTCGAGTCTCGAGGAGCCATCCTTCTCCGAGACGTCCGGTGATCAGAGCAGCAACTGCGAATGCGAACGGAACGGTGAATCCCACGTATCCGAGGTAGAGGATCGGCGGATGGAAGACGACGAGGATGTGGTTCTGAAGCAGCGGATTCGGTCCCGGACCGTCGGTCACGCCGCTCGGACCGAGCTCGAACGGATTGGCAGGCCCGAACGCGAGAAGGAAGAAGAACAAGCCGACGATGTACAGAACGACCATCGCCCACGCGAGAAGTTCGTCTCCGACGCGATCGCGAAACTTGCGAGCCACTGCGACGATGAAGCCTGCAAGGATGAGGATCCACAG
>JBDLRO010000164.1:0-3585 GCA_039800025.1 Actinomycetota bacterium
TGACGAGGACGCGGCGGGGCTTCGAGGTCGCGTCGTACCAATTCGGATCACGGCTCTCGTGTCCCGATGTCGGCTCGACGACGCACGAGACGATCGGATTCCTCGCATCTCGAACCTGACAGACCTGATTGCACAGGATGCACGGCCGGATTCTCGACTTGTCACCCGCAAGTTTGTTCGCGAGATCAGGGTCCGCGATCTGGGCACGAGTCATCTCCACCGCATCGCACACCGAGCCCCCGTCAGGGTCGACTGTCCATTCGGCCTGATCGGGATCGACGATCGAACCCTGAAGGAACACCGCTGTCGAGGAATCGAGGCGATCGCGAATCGACCGACACGTCTCGATGTTGAAGCCCGGCCTCTCGTGAAAATCCGGACGTGTCTTCTCGACGGAGAAAATCGATCCGCGTACGACCACGACGTAATCGATCGGTCCCGATTCGTTCGTGCAGAGGTCGGCTGCGATGTCCGGTGACATCTCAGGGGTGATCCCTGCCCACGGGGCGAGCTCGTCACAACTCAGCCGGAGACCGATGATGGCGTCGGAGTTCGAACTGCGAGCAGCGTCGGTCACCGCAGCGATGACGCGTCGCGCGAAGAGCAGACGATCCGATCCCCATGCGTCCTCGCGGTGGTTCGTCAGGCCCGACATGAACTGCCGGATCAGACTGTGCTGGCCGATGTTGATCTCGACGCCGTCACATCCGGCACCGACCGCTCGACGGGCGGCATCGGCGAAGCCGTCGATGACCGCTTCGATGTCGCGGTCTTCCATCCACTTCGGGACTTCGCGGGTGTTCACTTCCGGGACACGCGAAGGCGCCCACAGCGGAGCCTGTGAATACGCGGAAGAACCTTGGCCTCCTGCATGGTCGAGAGATGCGATGACGATGCTCCCGTGCTGGTGACACGCCTCGGCGACAGCGCTCCAGCCGGACTCACAGCGTTCGGCGAACGGGGATCGCTCATAGGGCCAATCGCTCGAGTGGACACTTGCGCCCTCGGTGACGATGATGCCGCAACCGCCGCGCGCACGCCGTTCGTAATACGCGCGGTGTCGGTCGGAAAAGGTTCGTTCGTCCGTGCCGAGATTGGTGACGTGCGGTCCGAACATGATGCGGTTCTTCGCCGTTCGACGGCCGAGAGTCAACGGCTCGAGTAGACGCACGTTCGTAGTATCGCCGAATTCGAGCCCGAGAGCGGCATTCGAAGTCGGCCTGACCGGTCTGTACTGTGATCGTCGATGCCCGAGGTGATCGATTCCGTTCGAAAGCATCGATGGAAATGGTCGGTCCTCGCTGTCGCCATGTGCGGACTCGGAATCAGAGTCGCGTTCATCTGGTTCGGATCCCGCCGTGATGGTCCGGTTGGGGATCAACTGTTCTATTCCGCCCAGGCGATCGCGAATGCGAGGGGAGATTGGTTCGAACAGCCGTTCATGAATGGTGTTCCGGCAGCCGATCATCCACCGCTCACCGCATTGGTCATCACCCCTGTGACCTGGTTGTTCACTTGGACCGACTCGGTCGTCACCATGCAGCGACTTCAGATGGCGGTCATCGGAACCGTATCCGTGTTCGCCATGGCGCATCTCGGGCGGCTGATCGGCGGCCTGCGCACCGGCCTCCTCGCAGCGGGTATCACAGCTCTCTACGTCAACGTCTGGATCAACGACGGCCTGATCATGGCCGAAACGCTGGCGTTCTTGCTCGTGACCCTGATCACCATTTGCGTCCTGCGGTCGATCGCTCGACCGAGTCCGAACCGGTTCGCTCAGATCGGTCTCCTGTGTGCGCTGGCTGCACTGACACGCGCCGAGTTGGCCGTTCTCGCCCCGATGGTTGCGGTGCTCGCTGCATTCGTGCTTCGCGGGCGGGATCGAACGAGGACGGCGGCGAACATCGGGGCATTGATCGCCGTGTTCGTCGTCGTCATCTCACCGTGGGTGATCTGGAACCAGATTCGTTTCGACGGCCATGCTCTTCTGTCGACGAATGATGGACTGACCTTGGCGGGGGCCAACTGTGATCGGACCTATTTCGAGGACGTCGGCGGGTGGGACATCTGGTGCGCCTACGCCATCGAGGTTCCAGAGGACTCGGATCCAGCGGAAGCTTCAGCGATCATGCGCACAGCGGGACTCGACTACTGGCGAGAGAACCTCGATCGATACCCGACGGTGGCAGCGGCACGTCTTGCTCGGTTGTTCAGCTTCGGGTACCTCGGTGCGTCTGCCGATGCCTCGACCGCAGAAGGTCGACCGGTTCGGCTGTCACAGATCGGGTTTCTCCAGTATTGGATGATGATCCCGTTCGCGATCATCGGGTTTCGCCGGCGGACGACACTGGAACGGTTCGCTCTCCTCGGCACCGTCCCGCTTGTGGTCTTGGTCGGGCTGACTGCGAACGCCTACGTCCGTTTTCGTGTGCCGTCCGAAGTCGGACTGATCGTCCTTGCGAGTCTCGGTGTCGAATCCATTCGATCAGCGGTCGGACGAGGCCTCAGCGTGCGGCGACGGATTTGAGTGTGAGACTGACCGGAGTCGAACGAGTCGGCCGTGAATGATCGAGAGATGGCCGAGGAACCGAGTTCGGCTCGACACCGACGAGAAGGTGCTCGCCGTCGCCGCCGACGCACTCGGGATCGGGTCCGTCGAGCGGCAGTCCGGTGAAGAACTTTGCCGCCATGCATCCGCCCTGGCAGGAATCGAAACTGCCGCACGATGCGCACGCACCCGCCGACTGCGGCTCACGGAGCGAGGTGAAGAGATCACTCGTCTTCCAGATCGCGGCGAATCCGGCATCTCGCACGTTTCCGGCCCGAAATTCCTCGTGGATCACGAATGGACATGCGTAGACGTCGCCGATCGGATCGATCAGGCACACCACTCGACCGGCACCGCACATGTTGAGACCTGGCAGTGGATCACCGAGAGCATTGAGGTGGAAGAACGAGTCACCGGTCAGGACGTTCTCGCCGTGTGCGAGAAGCCATTCGTAGATCTCACGTTGCTGGGCATTGGTCGGATGAAGTTCGTGCCATGTGTCGGCGCCTCGTCCCGAGGGGCGAAGACGCGTGATGCGCAATTGGGCTCCGTACGAATCGGCGAGTCGCTTGAACTCGTCGAGCTGGGAGACGTTGTGGCGGGTCACGACAACGGAGATCTTGAAGGGGCCGAATCCGGCATCACGGAGGTTGTCCATGGCGCGGCGCGCGAGCGCATAGGAGCCGACTCCTCGCACGGCGTCGTTCGTCGCTTCATCGGTTCCGTCGAGGCTGATCTGAATGTCGAGATAGTCGAGAGCTGCGAGTCGTCGGGCCTTTTCCTGATCGATGAAGGCGCCATTCGTCGAGAATTTCACGCCGATGCCACTTCCGATCGCATACTCGAGCAGTTCGAAGAAATCACGTCGGACCATGGGTTCGCCGCCGCCGATGTTGATGTAGAAGACCTGCATCTCGCGAAGTTCGTCGAGAACTCGCTTGGCTTCAGCGGTCGACAGTTCACGGTCGTCTCGTTGACCGCTCGAGGACAGGCAATGGACGCACTGCAGATTGCATGCGTAGGTCAGTTCCCACGTG
>JBDLRO010000165.1:0-4174 GCA_039800025.1 Actinomycetota bacterium
GAATGGCTGGTCACGGACCATGTTGCAATCACGTCCAAGCCCAAGAAGGTGATGATCGCCGGGGCCGGACCCGCCGGACTCCAAGCGGCGATTGCGGCCGCGCGTCGAGGTCACTCGGTCACCGTGTACGAAAAGGAACAGTTCGCGGGAGGCCAGGTGCGCATCGCTGCGAGCGTTCCCAACCGGGCTGAATTCGGCGACATGATCCGCAACCAACTCGCCGAATGCCGGCGACTCGGAGTGTCGATCGTCTATGGAACAGGTGTCTGGCCGGGACTGATCGACGACGTCAGGCCCGACCACGTCATCGTTGCGACAGGAGCAGAGCCGACACGCCCATGGTGGGTCGCCGATCCGGAACTCGACGAGTCTGCGCGGCGAGTGTGCGATGTCCGCCACGTCCTCGATGGCACGGCGTCCATGGGCGGACCTCAGCCCGGAGATTCCGTGGTCGTCATCGACGAGATCGGCTTCCACCACGCCACCTCGGTCGCAGAGGTCCTCGCTGATCGCGGGTGCTCCGTCGAGATCGTGACCCCTGGCATGGTCGTCGGGCAGGATCTCGGAATCACCCTCGACATGGAGAACTGGTGGATTCGTGCTCATGCGAAGGGCATCGTGCAGTCCACTGACCTCGTGCCGATGTCCTTTGCTTCCGGTGAACTGACACTGCTGCACCATCCGACCGGTCAGAACGAGACGCGACGACCAGATTGGGTCGTCCTCGCCGTCCCACCTCGACCCATCGACTGGCTCTACAACGATCTGGTCGAGGCTGGCATCAGCGTCGACCGAGTCGGCGACTGCGTCGCACCGCGTCGAGCCCATGCAGCGGTCGTCGAAGGCGAACGCGCCGGTTCGTCTCTGTGACGATCGCTCTCGCCGACGGCACACCCCGTCGCCACCTCCGTCTCATCCGTGACGACTAGTGTCGGAGCGTGGGCGCGGTCTGGGGCTTCATCAGCGATATGACCGGATGGCTCAAGGACATTTCCGGCGGATGGTGGTTCCTCGCCATCATCTTCGTCATCGCGACGCTCGACTCGATCTTCCCTGTCGTCCCGAGTGAAACAACCGTGATCATCGGCGGGGTCGGAGCGAGTGCAGCGGGTGCTGCCCCCTACCCCGTCGTCCTCGTCATCGTGTGTGGAGCACTCGGGGCCTTCTGCGGGGACAACGTGTCCTATCTCATCGGGAAGCGGGCGAGTTCATGGGTCGAGCGGAGAGCTGCTCGTCACGAGAAGTCTGCGCAGAGACTGGAATGGGCGAGGCACCAGATCGAAGAACGCGGAGGTCTGCTCTTGATCACTGCGCGATTCATTCCCGGTGGGCGAACCCTGCTGACGCTGTCGTGCGGCATGACCCGACAGGATCGTCGCTGGTTCGCCAGTTGGGTCGGTGTTGCCGCGGTCATCTGGGCGACGTACGCCTCGATACTCGGTTTCGCCTTCGGTTCACAGTTCGAAGACGACCACACTCTCGCGTTCCTGCTCGCTTTCGGCGCAGCCCTGACGATCACCGTCCTCATCGAGGTCGTGCGGTACCTCGTGAAGAAGCGCACCGGACGACTCGAAGCGAAGGCTGCAGTCTGCCGAACCGACGATCAACGAGCGCGGTAGGTTCCTCCGCCACTCGAAGCAGCGTCCTTGTTGAGTCGCTTCGAAAGGTGCATGCCTTCGAGAACGAACTCCACGGCAGCTGCTGCGGCCGCTGGAGACGTGTCGTTCCCGACGAGTGAACGCACGATCGGAGTGAGTGCCGGAATCGAGTCGGCCAACTTCGCTTGCTCGATCGAAGGCACGTCTTCCCCCGTGTGAACGATTGCGCCTTCTTCGAAAGCGGTCAACACCTCCCGAGTTCGCTCCGGCTCGACAACCTCACGAAAGACCGTGAGCACAGCGGCCTTGACGAGGTCGCGAAGGACTTGCCCCTCGCGTCCCTCTTCGAGAGCTTCGATCTCGATCTTTCCGCCGGTCGACGCAGCGAAGGCGTCCAGATCGCAGACCCTCGGAACGACGTGTGTCTCTCCGAGCCGGAGTCCGCGACGGAGCGCATTGGCGCACATCACCTCGAAGTTGCTGACGCTGAGGCGCACGCTGACGCCGCTGCGCTGATTGACCTGGCTGCTGTTGCGGGCGAGTTGGCTGAACATCGCCACGACCGACTCCATGTATCCCGGCACCGAGACGGTCACATCGCCGATGCTCGGCGGACGAGCCTCTTGGCGAATGATCTCGACTTCGGTCGACGCCTTCAACGGATAGTGGGTGCGGATCTGACTTCCGAAGCGGTCCTTCAGAGGCGTGATGATGCGGCCTCGATTGGTGTAGTCCTCTGGGTTCGCCGATGCGACGAGGAGAACGTCGAGGGGCAAACGGATCTTGTATCCGCGAACCTGCACGTCGCGTTCTTCGAGAATGTTCAACAGGCCGACTTGGATCCGTTCGGACAGGTCGGGCAGTTCGTTGATCGCGAAGATGCCGCGATTCGTCCGGGGGACGAGACCGTAGTGCAAGGTGAGTTCGTCGCTCAGGTACCGTCCCTCAGCCACCTTGATCGGGTCGACTTCGCCGATCAGATCCGCAATCGACGTATCCGGGGTCGCCAACTTCTCACCGAAACGATCGTCTCGATTCACCCACGAGATCGGTGTGTCATCCCCGTTCTCTGCGACGAGGTCGCGCGCCATCTTCGAGACCGGAGCATATGGATCGTCATTGATTTCACTTCCCTCGACGATCGGCATCCACTCGTCGAGCAGCCCAGTCAGACTCCGGATCATCCTCGTCTTGGCCTGGCCGCGCTCGCCGAGGAAAATGACATCGTGTCCCGCGAGAATGGCATTCTCCAATTGGGGCATCACCGTGTCTTCGTAACCGAGCACTCCTTCGAAGAGGGGTTGCTTGGACATGATCCTGGCAACCGCGTTGAGACGCATCTCCTCTTTCACCGGTCGGGACGTCCACCCCGATTCCTTCAATTGGCGAATGGTTCGCGGTGCCGGCATCGGGGTCGAAGAGGGGTTGACCATTCCCTCGACAGTACCCGCCCCCTCGAGGGAACGGCATGCCGGACTCTCCACTACCGTTCGTGACGTGGATGTGCCGACACAGATTTCCGCCGACCCCGATCGGTGGACGCGCCTCGATCTCGCCGGTAGGTGGAAGGCGACACACGCGACCGATGATGTCCTGCGATCGAGCGTCGGGCTGAAGACCGATGATTCGACGTGGATGGACATCGCTGTCCCCGGCCATTGGCAGACACAGCCCGGATTCGAAGGCGACAACGGGCCTCTTCTCTACCGCCGACGATTCGAGACGGCCAAGCCCGCCGATGGCGAGAGGCTCTTCGCGGTGCTCGACGGCATCTTCTACCAAGCCGACGTCTGGCTCGACGGCGCGTACCTCGGCGACCCGGAGGGCTACTTCTCCACTCACGCCTACGACATCACGGCCCTGTCCCACCTCGACACCGAACACGTTCTCTCCGTCGGAGTGACCTGCTCACCGCAACGGGATCGCAGTTCGAAACGGAACATCACCGGCGTCTTCCAGCACTGGGACTGCATCGACCCGGAATTCAACCCCGGGGGGCTGTGGCGCAACGTCCGCATCGAACGCACCGGACCCGTTCGCATCGATGCCACACGCATCCTGTGCCGTGACGCTTCCGAAGCGTCCGCCAACGTCAGGATGTTCGCCCGTCTCGACAGTGATCGGGAACGTTCGATCCGAATCGTCACCCTGGTCGACTCGAAGCGGGTCAACGAGCAGGAGCGTTCCGTCGCCAAGGGCTCCAATGACATCGACTGGGACATCGACATCGACGACCCCAAGTTGTGGTGGCCCTGGTCTCTCGGTGCTCAGAGCTTGATCTCGGTGTCCGTGGAGGTCTTCTGTGATGGCGAGCTCAGCCACGCCGTCACGAAACGAACGGGACTTCGAGAGGTTTCCCTCCAGGACTGGACGTTCACCGTCAATGGCGAGCGATTGTTCGTCAAGGGCGCGAACCTCGCACCGACTCGTGCCGCGCTCGGTGATGCCAGCCCGGAGGAGCTGCGCAGGGACGTCGAATTGGCACGTGATGCCGGACTCGATCTGATTCGGATGCACGGTCACATTTCGCGTCACGACATATACGACGCCGCCGATGAACTCGGCATGCTGATCTG
>JBDLRO010000166.1:0-6669 GCA_039800025.1 Actinomycetota bacterium
TCACTGCTGCCATGGACGGCGACGTCACTGCGACTCTGCGCCTCGTCGAACGCCTTCGTCAGCCATTCACCGAAGTCGCGGGATTCGAGGATCTCGTGGGCCCAGCTCCAGCAGAGTTCGCCGGATACAGAACCTTCTGCGGCACCTGACGACAACTACCCTGAAACGAGTATGGGTCGCTTTTCACGACGACGCGAGGAGGCCGAGAGGCTTGCAGCAGAAGTCCTCGAGTTGCGTCGTCAACTCGAGAGCATCAGCTCGCAGCTCGGAGATGTGTCGTCCACGGCAACGAAGGATTCAGCTCGACTCGACGCGATGACTGCCAAATCGGTCGACCTCGATGCCCGCATCTCCCAGGTTGGAGCAGAAGTCACCCATCAATTGACAGAGCTCTCCACGGACCTCGAACGCCTTGCGCACGAGCAGGCCCGCTATCAGATCGCGTTTCGACAGGATCTCGCAGAAGTCGCTGATCTCGCCAAGAAAAAGATGAGCTGAACAGACGTCTCACTGTGAGAGAAGCTCGAGAGCTCGGGCGATCAAGTCCTGAGCTTCTCGAATCTTCGACTGGTACTCACCCAGATCACCCTGTGTGAGAGCTGCATCGGCTTCATCGAAGAGACGGTCAGCCGCTGCCAACAGTGAGATGGGATCATTGGCATCGAGTTCGGCCGGCACGGTCGTATCGGGTGCACCGTCGATGTTCGCACCCGAACCGGTGTCCACTTCGACATCGGGCTCACCGGTATCGGTCGCGTCGGGCGGCAGGGCCGGAACCGACTCGTCGATGACGATTTCTCCGAGATTCACACCCGCTCCGGGGAACAAGCGATTGACCGCTTCGGTGAGATTGTCACCGATGACGGATCGACCGTCGTACCACGCCAACACACGGCGCACGAACACCTGCTTCGACCCGGCATCGTCGGGCCGCACGAAGAGCGGCTGCACCCAGACGAGACCGTTGCCGACAGGAACCATCTGCAACTGTCCGAGGATGACACGCGAGCCGCGCTGGTCGAGCAGCGTGATCACCGGTGCGATCTCGGGGTCGCTGCTCAGTTCAGCAGCAACCGTTGAGGGTCCTGCGGGGAGAGTTCCCGAATATCGATAGACCTTGATCTGTCCATAGGTCGCCGGATCGCTCGACACGACCATGATCGCCCGCAGTTCCTTTCGAGTGTCGTCAGCAGAGAACGGCACGAACGGTCGAAGCAAGGAGAATGTCGGCGAGGCCACACCATCGGGCTGATTCGGCGAATGGAACAGGGTGTAGTACGGCTCGAAACGTGCGACGTTGGCGTCGGCAACATCTCCCGTATTCGCCTGTGATGCAGTGTCCACGATCGTGGTGTCGACCGCTGTTGACGGGCCTCCTGAAGCAAGCTCCGGATCGCGCTTCACTGCCTGGGCGACGCTCCATGCCGAGTCACGATTGAAGAACTCATCCGCATCGGAGAACTGATAGCGCCCGTACAAGTTGGTCTGAACCCGGAAGAGATCCTCTGGGTATCGGAAATGACCGCGCAGGGGGGCCGGGACTTGATCGGCAGGTGTGAACAGGTCCGGAAAGGCTTTCGACCACGCGCGGATGATCGGATCGGTCGGGTCGACGACGTACAGAGTCAGTGATCCGTCGTAGGCATCGACGACGGCTTTCACACTGTTGCGCACGTAGTTGAACGTGTGCTTCAAACCTGATCCGGGCGTGAGGTTGTCGGTATTCGCATTCTGTGCGTACGGATATCGACCTGTCGTCGTGAAGGCGTCGATCACCCACAACACCTTGCCGTCCTCGACCACGGGATACGGATCGGCATCGAGATGGAGGAACGGAGCGAGCTTCGAGACGCGGTCGCGCACGTCCCGAACGTGGATCAAGCGTGAGTCCTCGTTCACCAGTCCGGAACCGAAGAGATTGAACTCGCCGAAATGAACGGCGAAAGCCAACCGGCGCAGAGTCGAATTCAAGGCGACTCCGCCTTCACCGCTGTAGGCAAGAGCCTCGGTGTCAGGGCATGCCTGCTCGACTTGTTCGGTGTTGACGATCGCGTACCCGGGTTGTTGAGTCCCCACGTACAACTGCGGTCTCTCTGTCGCAATCTCGCTGTAGATCGGACGTCCGTCGTTCGTGATCTGGCTGGCGCTTGCCGCCACCACACCACAGCCGTGTGTGTAGATCAAATGGCGCGACACCCATGTCTTGTTGGGAATGCCTTCAGGATTCAGTTCGCGAGCCGCCACGAACGTCTGCTGGGTTCGACCATTGATCTCGTAGCGATCGACATCGAGGTCATTGATCGAATAGAAGGCGAACAGTCCCTGATCGAGTGCGTACCGATCGCGCATTTCCCTGATGTCGAGCAGGCGTGAATCCGACAACGCAGGTGCATCGGTCGCTACCTGTTGACGATCGATCGGTCCATCGGTGACGGACACGACCTCGACGTCGTCGATGCCCATCGCAGCTTGCGTCGCAGCAATGTTCAGGCCGATGTACGGACGTTCCCGGGTGGTCACATTGGGTTGGACGACGAATCGCTGGACGATTGCCGGATACACCGCGCCTGCCACAACGGCAACGACAGCCCACAACGCCATCGACAGCAGCGGAAGACGCCATCCACCCCATCGGATGCCGGCGATGAACAGTGCTGCGACCAGCAAGCTGATCATGATCAGCAAGTTGATGGCAGGAAGCTCAGCATTCACATCGGTGTAGGTCGCACCTTGGACCACTCCGCGACCCGACACCGTCAACTCGAATCGCTGGAGCCAGTAGTCGACCGCTTTGATCACGGCCAACAAGGCGAACAGGATGCTCAAGTGGATACGCGCGCCGCGCATGATTCGCTCACCGGGTGTCTGAACACGAATCGACCCGTTGAGAAAGTGCATGGCCGCAGTCAGCATCGTGATCAGAACCAGTGCTGCGAAGGCCCAATCGATCGAGAATGCGAGGAACGGCAGGCGGAAGACATAGAAGCCGACATCTGCGCCGAATTGAGGATCTTCGACGCCGAACGACTGCGAGTTGCGGAAGAGCAGCCACTCCTGCCACTGGGCGATTGCGGGAAGACCGACCATCAGTCCGAAGAGCACCGAAACGACAATGCGCAGCAGACGCGTTCGCCGGCCGACGATTGCTCGGTACCGCTCGATCACGTCCTTCTCCGGTCCGATCGGCAGATCGGAGGGCGCCGATCTCTCGGCCAAAGTCAGACTGACGAAGGCAATGATGGCGAATGCCACGCTGAAGACGACTCCGAGGAGCACCTTCGAGCCGAGGGTTGCCCAGAACACGGATCCCTTGTCGACGGAGTCGAACCACAGGAGATCGACATAGAAGTTGGAAAGGGTGCGCGCCGAGAGGAACAGGATGACGACGACGGCAACGATGGCGAGAAGGACGATCCTTCCCTTCGATGCCCATTGAGGTCGGCCTGCGGATGACTGCCGGCGCGGACCGCGGGGAAGGTCCGAGGATGGTCGCACGAGGTCAGGCTAGTTCTGATCTGGAACAAGGACACATCGGCATCCGGCATGAGCAGGTGCGTGGGTGTGACCTGTGGGGAACTCCTCGCCTCCGGCGACGAATCCACCGAGTGAATTGTCCTCGGCATCGGCACATGGGGGTCCGTCGGGATCGACTTTCCAGCAGACCTTCATCGACGGATCGAGAACTGCTGCTGCACCGCGGCCGTACGCGGAGAGTGCCACATCGTCCATGTGGTCGTCGATGAACTGGTTCTTCCATTCTCGGTACACGAGGCGAATGAGCCCTGCAAGCTCGGCGTTGCTGTCCGATGACTGTGAGATGCTTCGCTCGAGGCGATCGCGCAGCGGATCGATCATTGTGAAGACGACGAATTCCTGAATCGCAGACTTCTGAGCCTCGATCGACGTCATGAGGTCCTTTTCGGGTTCGCCGGACAACGATCGCGCGCCAGCGAGAGCTGCTTCGTTCAAAAGGTTGTTCAAGGACGCGACATACCGTCCACCGTGTTCGGTCCGCGAGCCGACAAGTGCCTCGAGATGTCGAATCACCGGCTTGCCGCGCAAGATGTCGAGAACCTGGTTCTGTTCATCGGCCAGAACACGTTTCACCATTCGACTCATGGCAACGATGATCGGAACGAGGACTTCGTTGCGCCGTTCGAAACAGGCTGCATCGTCGACGCCCGTACTGACCGGAACGACGACTGGCCTTGGTTCGTCCTCCACTTCTTCGATTCGCTCAGGACGGGGAACGTGTCGCGATGCGTCTGCCGCAACTGTCTGCGTGCTGGCGCGCCGCAAGCGTTCGAAGATGTCCCCGGCATCGATCTTCGGCCGATTCTGCTTGCGAGTGTCCGCCGGCTCATCAGCTGGACTTTCGTCGATCACAGGTTCGATGTGACGAGTCTCGGCGACTCGGTTGTCGACACGAGAGAAGAGTGGAACGACGTTCGAGAGGGGCTCGTGTTCGCTCTCGTCGTCTTCATCGACGGCAACATGTTCGAAGGCGATCCCGGTGACGACGTGGCCATCGGACTCGAGCGTTGCTTCATCGGCCTCGGATTCACTCGACACCTGCATGGTGTCGTCATCACTTTCGTGTTCGTCGACGGGCTGCTCATCCACGAGCTGCTCATCCGGCGGGAACTCCGGTGCGGACGAAGGCGGTCGTACTGCCTCGAGACGCTCGATGTCATCTGCTTGCACGATCACAGGAACCGGTCCCGTCGTCGGAGCGAGGTTCACGAATTCGGTTGGCTCGTCCGAAGGCTGGACGAGATCGCGCAAGACGTCTTCTGTCGCAGTTCGCGCCCGCTCGAAGGCGTGGACCAGACGTTCTCGTCCGTGGTAGAGGTCTTGGAGTTGTTCGCGCGCCAACTCTCTGCGACGAGCCACATCGGCGAGAACTCGCTCGCGATAGGAACGCGCCTCATTGACCATCTCGCGACCCTGCTGTTTGGCCATCAAGATCTCGGCCTCGGCATCCGAGGTGGCGTCTTGCCGGCGACGCGAACACTCGAGCTCGGTCTCTTCGCGAATTCGTGCCGCTTCCTCCGACGCTTCTCTGAGGATGCGCCCTGCTGCATCCTCGGAACGTTCCCTGATCTTGTGGGCGGCTTCACGAGCAGCTTCGATGATGCGTGCCGTCTCCTCACCCAGGAGTTCGGCGATCATCGCTTCATTCATGTCAGCGGACACCAGCGGCTTCGCCTGCTTGACGTCGCGCAATTCGCGCTCGAGAAAGACGACTCGTTCCTGAAGTCTCGCCATCTCAGTTGAGACCATTCGAAGGAAATCGCGGACCTCGGTCTGGTCGAAGCCGCGGCGCGCCGAGGAAAAGGAGGCTCCCGCCACCGCGGATGGCGATGACGGATCCGGGCGCGAAAACGAAAGGACCATCCGCGCCATCGTACGAAAGATCCGAGGACCAGATGTGTCAATCAGCGATCGAGCGTGATCGGCGACCCTCCGAGTCGCTTCAACGCGTTCAATGCCTCCTCGAGTGTGGCAACCGCGATGATCTCGACATCGTCACCCACGACTCGTCGCGCCTCGTCGATCTCCTCTTTCGATTGGGAGGCGGGAACGAGGAAGTACTCCACACCGGATTGACGCACGGCGATCGCCTTTTGCAGCAGGAGTCCGATCGCCCCCACAGATCCGTCATCAGCGATCGTTCCGGTGACCGCGACACCTCCATCTGGGGTCAATTCGCCTTTTGTGAGAGCGTCGATGAGTGCGAGCGTGAACGACAAGCCAGCTGAAGGTCCGCCGATCCTGTCGGTGTCGATCTCGATGTCGAACGGCAGATCGACTGTCCTCGTGTCTCGGGCGATGAACCCGATCAACGTCCGGCCCTCTTCGGGATCGGCGACGAGTTCCACATCGGCAGTGCGCTCATCATCGGAGTCGAGCGATGTGACCGTCAATCGGGCGACGTCTCCCGGCTTTGCAGCAGTCAACGCCTCTGCGAGCTGCGAAAGCGTGTCGGTTCTCACCACATCGCCTGCGGACTCTGCGCCGATGATCTCGATCGACCGCACCACATCCCCAACAGCGAGAGCACGACACGCCCGATTCGGTGGAGCATCCTCGGGACACAGTCCCGGGTCGAATCCGGCAACCTGAGCCGGCCCCTCTTCGAGCTTCGCATCGAAACCGAGCCGCGACAGTGCCACGTACGCCGCGATCTCCTTGGCCGTCGACATGGCACCCAATTGCACTTCACGGTTCAACTGCGGATCGCAGTCGCCGAACCTCTGCTCGCAGGTCAGAACGTCCACGTAGGGATCGACCCATCCCATGAACGATTGCAACGGGTTGACCCGTGTGCCCATGGCCGTGACGAACCGAATGCCGTTTTCGGCAGGAAACACGTCGACGTCTTCATCGGGAATGCGGATCCGCTCGCCAACCGATTCGGCGCGTCCGGGAGCGGACTCGTATCTCTCGAGGGGCCACACCATTGCAACCAGAACTGCGCCGATGATGAGAAAAGACACGGTCGCGAGGATCGTGCCGACGACATGCGCTCTGAACGACGGCGCAACGAGGTTGCGGGCGACTACCGTTTCGTGTTGCGTGTCCCTCACTGAAATCTCCGTCCGCGTCGCCATCGTCACGGTTCTCGCACTCGTGGCACTCGTCGCCATCGGTTGGCGTCGATCGGCT
>JBDLRO010000167.1:0-11244 GCA_039800025.1 Actinomycetota bacterium
GCTCCGGTTCCGTCTCCCATCGCTTCGATGACACGCATTGCATGTGCGACGTCCGATGGGCGGGGGCTGAACACTCGTCGAGCGATGTCGATCTGCGCTGGGTGGAGCGACCAGGCGCCGACGCAACCGAGAAGGTATGCATTGCGGAATTGATCCTCACAGGCAATGACGTCCTTGATGTCACCGAAGGGTCCATAGAACGGAAGGATGCCGTTCATGACACACGCGTCGACCATTCGGGCCATGGTGTAGTGCCAGAGATCCTGCTGATAGGTGGCTCTCGGTGCTTCGGGGTCGTTCGGATCTGCATCGCGGCGAACGACGTAATCGGGATGGCCACCACCGACGCGGGTCGTCTTCATACGCCGGTTCGCAGCGAGGTCGGCTGGTCCGAGTGAGAGGCCTTGCATGCGCGGCGACGCTGCGCAGATCTCCTCGACGTTGGCAACGCCGCGGGCGGTTTCCAGAATCGCGTGCAACAGGATCGGCTCGGTCAGGCCAGCCTTGGCCTCGAGTTGGGCGAGCAGACGGTCGACGTAATGGATGTCTTCGGGTCCCTCGACCTTGGGGATCATGATCACATCGAAGGAAGAACCGGCTCGAGTGACGATCTCGGTCAAGTCATCGAGAGCCCACGGGGAGTCGAGGCTGTTGACGCGCGTCCAGAGTTGAGTCGTTCCCATGTCGACCGTCTGAGCGACCCGGATCAGGCCCTCGCGGGCAGCCTCTTTGTCGCTCGCGGGAACACCGTCCTCGAGATTGCCGAGAAGGATGTCGACGGTCGGAATGATTTCGGGAAGCTTCGACACCATCTTTTCGTTCGACGGCGGGAAGAAATGAATCATCCGACTCGGTCGGAAGGGGATCTCGCGGACAGGTTCGGGGGCACCGACGGCGAGGGGTTTGAAGAAGTCTTTGGCGCTGCGCACACCTCGAGGGTACGCCGTTCGCTGTGCGCAGCGAAAGCCTGCACCGCCAAACCTGGCAAAAGTCTGTACCGCCAATCGTGTCACGTCCGATCCGGCGCTTCCGACCACGCCGTACGCTGGAAGCCGTGCTCAGAATTCACGACACCGAAATCGACGCGGTTCTGTTCGATGCCGGGGGGATCTTCGTGATTCCCGACCCGACGGTCCTCGCTCCTCTTCTCGCCTATTTCGGCGCCACCCACGATCTCGATGTCTACCATCGCGCCCACTATCGAGGAATGGCGGCGAAGTCGGCAGCAGGGTCGACCGAGAGCGACTGGAGCGTCTACAACGTGGCATACGTCGAGACCGTGGGTGTCCCGGCACGTGAAGTCGAATATGCGGCGGACATCCTCGGCAGGACTCGAAACGCCTGGCTGTGGCGTTGGCCGTTGCAGGACAGCGTCGAGGCTCTTCGACGACTGCACGCTCGCAACATTCCGATCGGCGTGATCAGCAATGCCACTGGTCAGATCGCCGATCTCCTCGAGCGATCAGGCGTGTGCCAAGTCGGAGATGGTGATGGAGTGCCGGTGAGGGTGATCGTCGACAGTCACATCGTCGGAGTGGCAAAACCAGACCCGCGTATTTTCGACTTCGGGCTCGAAGCATTCGGTGATATCGACAGGTCACGCGTCGCCTACGTGGGTGATTCGGTGACCATGGACGTCGGTGGAGCGCGAGCCGCCGGGCTGTTTCCGGTCCTCCTCGATCCGCATGACGACCATGTCGGAGCCGACTTCCATCGCGTTCGCTCGCTGATGGATCTTCTGTGATGTCGGAACCAGGATCCGGAGTCTCTCCCCGCTGGGTCGCCTGGAGGCGCTCGATGAAACTCGACGAGTACGACCGGCGTTGGGAGTCGATGGCAGCCGAGGGAAAACCGATACACGGAGAAGTCGATTTCATCGAACGACTTCTTCCTGGTCGTCTGAACATCCTCGATGCCGGCTGTGGCACCGGCAGGCTCGCCGTCGAAGCCGTCCGGCGCGGCCACCGTGCAACCGGAGTCGACCTCGACCCGGACATGATCGAGCGCGCCCGTGTCAAGGATTCACGGATCGAGTGGGTCTGTGCAGATCTTGCGTCCGTGAGAGTCGCTGAACTCTTCGATGTTGCGGTCATGGCCGGCAACATTCCGCTCTTTTGTGTCCCGGGTACTCAAGCAGCGATCATCGCGAATCTCGTCGCGCATCTTGCGCCAGGCGGTGTCCTCATCAGCGGTTTCACCATCGAAAAGGTTGAGGGCGCATACTCGCCAGGCGACATGCGAAGAGATGCCGACGCTGTCGGATTCGACCGCGTCGACCAATATGCGAACTGGGATGGAGACCCCTCGGACCCGAGCGGTGCTGACAGCTACGCCGTCATGGTGTGCCGGCGCTCCCTCGACGCGTGAATTTCGGTGATCAGCTGATCACTTCTCGATGAGTCGGCGAGCGATCACCTTGAGGCACAGCGTCTCGTCCGCTCCTTCGAAGATCGAAAGAACTCGGGCATCCACGTAGAGGCGGCTCACCGAATACTCCTCGGCGTAGCCGTATCCACCGTGGATCTGCATCGCCTCGCGGGCGACCCATTCAGCTGCCTTGCACACGTAGGCCTTCACCATGCTTGCTTCGATCGCTCCCTCACCCTTGGCCATGAGCCGTGCGACCTGGTAGCCGAACTGACGGCCGGCCTGAGTGAGAACCGCCATGCGGCCGAGCTTGGCCTTGGTGAGCTGGTACTCGGCGATGTTCGAGCCGAAGACGGTGCGGTTCTGTGCGTAGTCGTAGGCAGCCTCATAGGCGGCCTGCATCACTCCGACGGCCCTCGCGGCTGTTTGGAGGCGGCCATTCTCGAAGCCTTCCATCTGGTAATAGAAGCCCTTGCCGAGGCCACCCTCTTCGCCGATCAGGTTCGATGCCGGCACCCACCAGTTCTCGAGCGCGATCTCGTACGAGTGCATTCCCCGGTATCCGATCGTGTCGATCGGGCGACCCTCCATCTTTCCGATCGATCCGTCGGGCAGGAGGTTCTGCGAGAACTGGAATCCATGGGCGTCGCCACGGGGCTTCGGAACGATGAACAGGCTCAATCCGCGGTGCGTCTTCGACCTGTCCGGATCGGTCCTCGCGAGCAACATGAGAACATCGGCTCGAGCTCCGAATGTGCACCACGTCTTCACGCCATTGATCACATAACCAGGCTCACCATCTGCTCCAGCCATCGGCACGGCGGTCGTCTTCAATCCGGCGACGTCGCTTCCGTAGTCCGGTTCGGTGACTGCAACTGCAGCCATCACTTCGGCGGTCGCCAACTTGGGCAGCCACTCCTGCTTCTGACTCTCGGTGCCACCTTTGACGAGTGCTCGCGTCAGGATCTCGGGTCGTGTGATCAGCGATCCGCCGATACCGAGGCTCGCCCGGCTCAGTTCTTCGGTGGCGACCACCATGGCCACGTACTCACCTTCACCGCCCTCGGAAAAGCCGCCGTACTCGACGGGAACGGACAAGCCGAATGCGCCCATGTCGGCGAGGCCGGAGATGATGTCCTCGGGAACGTCGTCGTTGTGGCGGTGAACATGTTCAGCGCGCGGGGCGATCACTTTGTCCGCGAACGACCTGAACGTGTCCTGAACCATTTCGAAATCGGGGTCGAGGTGTCGTGGACCCTGACTGTCCGCGAGAGACGCAAGGAACTCGGGATCCCGGTAGGTGGCCATGAACGGCGATGCAGGAGCGAGAGCATTCACTTCGAGGCCCCACAGACTTTCACGACCGAGGATCTTCGTTGCGAGGTCGTGCACCATGTCCGCGGTGAACGCGCACGTGATCAGCCCTTCGTGGGTTCCCTTTGCGCCGTAGTCGAGCAGCGAGCGAGCGGTCTCGACTGCCGAAGCGGCATGCGCGAGGTCGTAGGCGAGAACTTGATGAACGTCTGCTCCACCCGATTCGGCGAGAGCACGCAACCCTTTGCCGACGGTGCGAGATGCCAGATCGATGACGTCGGCTGCTGTTCGGAGGTCGGGTTGCACGGAGGTTCCACTCATGGCCCCGACGCTATCCATGGGGCCGGGGTAGGGCGGAAGTCAGAGCCGAGGCTGAAGCCTCGCACGGTGCGTCAATCGTCACGTTCGGTTCTGGCAGGCTGTGACGATGAATCCACCGAACATCTGCGTCTATTGCGGATCGAGTTCCGGGCGCCGACCCGAGTACGGACGACTGGCAGAGGATCTGGGGCGCTCCATCGCCGAACGAGGCGTTGGGCTCGTGTACGGCGGCGGCCGAATCGGGCTGATGGGAATCGTCGCCGATGCAGTTCTCGACGCCGGTGGGCGAGTTCACGGAGTGATTCCAGGGCACCTCGTCGACTTGGAGGCCGTCCACAGCGGTCTCACTTCGCTCGACGTGGTCGATTCGATGCACGAGCGCAAGTCGAAGATGGCGGATCTCTCGAGCGGATTCATCGTCCTACCGGGTGGCTTCGGAACCTTCGACGAGCTCTTCGAAATACTCACGTGGAATCAATTGGGACTGATTTCGAAGCCAGTCGTTTTTCTGGATTCTCGTGTGGGTGGTTCCCGGTTCTTCGACCCGTTGTTCGCTGCCTTCGACCACATGATGGATGAGGGATTCGTCAACGGTTCGACCAGGCAGATCCTGCAACGCTCGGACTCGGCAGACGATGCAGTCCAACGAGCGCTGGCGGCTGCTCCGACCGTTGTCGGCAAGTTGCGCACCCTCGACGTGACATCGAAAAGGAGTCTGAGGTGACGAACGGCGATGTTGGGTGGCCGAAGGATGAATGGCCTGTCGCAGATGATGTCGAGGCATTGGGAGTCGACCTTGGACGGGTGTCGTCGACAGTCGAGGAGCTTTTCGGACATGGCACCGAGCCACCAGTAGGTCGAGGACTTTCGCTCGCTCTCGTCGTCGTTCACCAGGGCCGCATTCTCTTCGAGAGGTACGGTCGCCAGCCCGCCAATCTCTTTCACGCCGAACGCGAGATCACATCGGAGACGTCGTTGATCTCGTGGAGCATGGCCAAGAGCATCACTCACGCGGCAGTGGGCATGCTCGTCGACGAGGGAGCGATCAGACTCGAGGATCCGGTTCCGATTGCGCAGTGGAAGGACGATGCCCGGCGCGACATCACTTGGATCGATCTTCTGCGCATGCGTGACGGACTCGACTTCGTCGAGGATTACATTGCTGATGAATCGGGACAAAGTCGCTCCGATGTCATCGACATGCTATTCGGATCGGGTGCTGACGATGTGTTCGCCTATGCCACGTCCCGACCGCTGCTCCACCCTCCGGGGAGCACCTGGTCGTATTCGTCGGGCACGACCAACATCGTCTGCGGGTTGATCGGAGAGCTGCTCGGTGGACGATCGTCAGTGGAGGAGTTCTTGCGCGAGAGAATCTTCTCGCCCCTCGGGATGGCGAGCGCCGAGCCAACTTTCGATGCTGCGGGAACTTTCATCGGGTCGTCGTACGTTCATGCAACGGCTCGCGATTTCGCCCGTTTCGGGTACCTCTACCTGCGCGGCGGCGAATGGGCGGGCGAACGACTCCTCTCAGAGGGCTGGGTGCAGGGTGCCCGTCGACAGCACGCGATCGACCCGGACACGGGCCATGGTTATGGCGACCATTGGTGGACGTGGAATGCCGACGTCCTGACATGTGCAGCTCTCGGGTACGAGGGCCAGCGAACGATCGTCGTGCCTGATCGCGATCTCGTCGTCGTCCATCTCGGAAAGTGGGAGACGTCGACGCAGCCGTTTCTCGACCGGACGCTGACCCAGTTGGTCGAATCGGTGCCGCATCGAGGAACCACTTGACCGAGAGCGCGGTTCGGACTCTCGCTGACTGCTAAGAATGGGGAATGTCTGGCTCGGTTGGGGACGACCCGAACCTGTCACTCGGCGAGTTCGAATCGGCGTCCGAGAGCGCGGACCGAAAGCGGCGAACCCGACGTCGAGCATTCGCCCGTACCTTCAAGGTCACGGCGACCCTCCTGGTCGTGTATTTCATCTTTTTGAACATCCCTGGTTTGCGCAACGCTGTCGACCAACTGAGCGATGTGCAGCCGATGCTCCTGTTGATCGGTCTCGGCCTCGAATTGTTCGCGCTCTTCTGCTACTCCGGAATGACCAGGGTCGCACTCGGACCGTCGGCTGATTTCATCTCTCTGCTGCGAATGTTCCGCATCCAACTCTCGACGCGCGCACTTGCCAGTCTCGTCCCGGGAGGCAGCGCCGCCGGATCAGCGCTCGGATTCAGATTGATGACAGCAGCTGGAGTTCCCGGTCCGGATGCCGGGTTCGCATTGGCGACATCGGGTCTCGCTTCTGCAGTCGTTCTCAATTTCATTCTCTGGATCGGCTTGATCGTTTCGATCCCACTACGCGGAGTGAATCCGCTGTACGGATCTGCGGCGATCGCAGGGATTCTGTTGATGGGGATTGCTGCGGCGATCATCATCGGCCTGATCGAGGGTCAGGCTCGATCAGAGAGGATCTTCCGGGCAGTCGCTCGCCGATTCCATTTCAATGAAGACAGGGCCGGAGAGGCTGTTCGCCATCTCGCGGAGAGAATGCGCGAGCTGTCGGCCGATCGAGTGATGTTGCGAAAGATCACGTTGTGGGCTGCTGCGAACTGGCTCATCGATGCCGCAGCGTTGTGGGTGTTCCTTCGGGCGTTCGGAGGTTCCGTGCCAGTCGATGGTTTGATCGTGGCTTTCGGTCTTGCGAACGTCCTGGCCGTCATCCCTCTCACACCGGGCGGTCTCGGAATCGTCGAAGGAACCTACGTTCCAGTTCTCGTCGGCTTCGGTCTTCCGCGTGCAACGGCAGTTGTCGGCGTGGTGTCGTATCGCATCGCCCAGTACTGGCTTCCGATCGTTCTCGGGGGGGCCATGTATCTCTCATTGCGCGTCGGCCCATGGGCGATCGAGAAGAACAAGCTCGCACCGCTGCGCGATGTCGTCGCGACAGTGGGCACTCTGGATGAGAGCATCCTCGACTTCTCCGAGCGCTACCCGGGTCCGATGAAGAGGCCGAGGGGCGAACCGAATCGAGAGAGTTCGCAGTCGAGCGAGTAGGTTCTCGTTCATGACAGTTCATGAACGCCCCTTCGGCCGCCACCTCGAAGACTTCGTCGTTGGAGATGTGTACCGGCACTGGCCCGGCAAGACGATCACCGAATATGACGATCACCTCTTCTGCATGATCACCATGAACCATCATCCGCTGCACACCAACGATTGGTTCGCCAGCAAGAGCGTGCAAGGTCGCAATGTCGTCGTCGGAAATCTCGTCTACTCGCTCGTCCTCGGTATGAGCGTTCCCGATGTCAGCGGAGCCGCAATCGCGAACCTCGAAGTCGAGACACTGCAGCACAAGTTTCCGACCTTCCACGGCGACACGATTCACGCCGAAACACGTGTTCTCGATGTTCAAGAGAGCAAGTCGAAGAACGACCGCGGCGTCGTCACCGTCGAGACGAAGGGTTTCAACCAGGACGGCAAAGAGGTCTGTTACTTCCGCCGACGGGTGATGGTGTGGAAGCGCGAGTTCGCCCCGACGCGCGAACGCCCCTACGACGGCGAAGCCGCTTGGGGCGACAGCTGACGAGTTCGACACGTCGCGGCGGCTCGATGTTCGAGCATTCATCCGATCGCGATGATCTGCACGCACGAATCTTCGCTTGGGTCACACCGAGTTTGCGGCAGTTGCCGTGGCGGGACGAGCGGGATCCCTGGAAGATCCTCGTCAGCGAGATCATGCTCCAGCAGACGTCGGTTCATCGTGTGCTCGGCAAGTGGGAGGCGTTCATCGCCGAGTTCCCGACGACGCACGCGTGTGCCGAGGCCGAATTGGGTGATGTCTTGCGATTGTGGCAAGGACTCGGGTACCCGCGTCGCGCGCGCAACCTGCACAGTGCTGCCCGAGTGATCGTCTCCGAACATGCTGGTCGCGTCCCGAGAATGCTCGACGAGTTGATGGCCCTTCCCGGGGTCGGGCCGTACACGGCTCGGGCAGTGATGGCATTCGCATTCGAAGACGAAGCTGCAGTCGTCGACACCAACATCGCGCGAGTACTGCGTCGCCTGACGGGGGAAAGTCTCTCTGCGCGTTCGACCCAGGCCATCGCCGATGAGGTGCTTCCTGAGGGAGAGTCCTGGTTGTGGAATCAAGCGATGATGGATCTCGGTGCCACAGTGTGCAAACCGAGGCCGATGTGCGCACAGTGTCCGATCCAACACGTCTGTGAGTGGCGCGGGGTGGGTTCAGATCCCGCTGAGCGACCGACCTCGGCCAGGCAGGCGAGATTCGACGGTTCGGATCGGCAAGCGCGTGGCCGTCTGATGAAAGCGCTGGTATCGGGATCCGTCCTCATCGTCGATGCCTCCGAGGTGATGGGGCGTTCGTCGGACGTCTCGATGAGATTGGTCGACGCCCTCGTCGACGAAGGCCTGATCAGACGCTCAGGAGACGAACTGCACTTGTGAAGGGCGCACCCGAGAAGAATTCGTGCCGGCTGGGCATCGGTGGTCAGACGTCGTAGACATAGATCGTGTCGGTCATGGATCGCGGTGATGTGCGCGACAGGCAGACCACGAGCCGATCGCCGTCGCTGCACAATCCGGCGCCCTTGGCCGCATCAACGGCATGAGCTATTGCCTCATCGGTTCCCGGCGGCCTCGTGGCGACAACTGTCGCGACCCCGTAGCGCAGATTGAGCCTTGTGGCTACGTCCTTGTTGGGAGTCGCGGCGATGATCGGCACGGGAGGCCGACACGCAGCGACCAGTTCGGCGTTGTGGCCGGTGTAGGTGACGGCGAGGATCGCCTTGGCGCTCAGACGTGAGGCAAGTGCGCTGGCAGCTGCCGCTACCGCTGCCAAATCCGGGTTGTTGTCGGCGAATGGGGAACGCACACGATCGACGGAGTCGGCCTCTGTGAGAATGGCTGACATCGCCGACACCGTCGTCACAGGAGCATGTCCGATCGCAGTCTCGGCCGAAAGCATCACCGCATCGAAGCCGTCACGAACGGCATTGGTGACATCGGAAACCTCCGCTCGCGTCGGACGTGTGCCAGTGATCATCGACTCCAGCATTTCCGTGGCGCAGATCGAGACGATTCCCGCTCGCATGGCAGAGTCGGCGATTTGCTTCTGGATCAGTGGCAAGCGAGCGAAGGGGAGTTCGACTCCGAGGTCTCCGCGAGCCGCCATCACCCCATCGGACACCGCACAGATCTCATCGAGAACCTCCAACGCCTGTGGTCGCTCGATCTTGGAGATGATGCGAATGTTCGCTCCGGCCATGGCTCGCGCTTCGACGACGTCTTGAGGACGTTGAACGAATGACAGTGCGATCCAGTCAGCCCCTGCCTCGACCGCCGCAGCAATGTCGGCACGATCCTTGTCGGAATACATTTGCACCCGCACATCGGTGTCAGGGAGATTCACGCCCCGGCGCCCTTGCGCAACCCCTGGAGTGACGACCTTTGCTCTGACCTTGTGCGGCCCGACTTCGAGAGCTTCGAGGACGATCCGACCGTCGTTGACGAGGATGCGTTGACCTGGTCGGATGCCGATGGCCTCCGGGTCGAACCCGACATGGGCGCTCGCCTCACCATGGGTTCCGTGACCGCTCTGGTACAGAGAGATCTCAGGTCCAGTTGCGTCGATACCGTCGATGAGCCGGAGTTTCGGACCCTGGATGTCGACGAGGATTCCGATCTCAGAACTCTGTTGGCGGGTCGCGCGAACGATTCGCCCAACATCCTCGGTCGAGAGGTGCGAGCAGTTGATCCGTGCGACGGCCACTCCGGCGGCATGGAGGGCGGCGACTTCGTGTTCGCTCGCCGGCCCGAGGGTTGCGACGATTTTGGTCTTGCGCATGCGTCAATCATGACCGACGGATCGGTCGCACGTATGCCAAGTCGGTTCAAGAACGTGTGACTGCAGCGACGATTTCATCGAATGCTGCGTCGGCATACGCACGCATTTCATCGTCGGTGCGGTCTTGAATCGGGTGCGGCGTGTACACCCGAGCAACATCCGGGAATCCCAAAGACTTCGATTGAGCATCGGCCGCTGTGACGAACTCGGACGAAGCAACGAACACCCCGGGAATCCCGCGGCGCTCCAGATCCACGATGTCGTGCACACTGCACGACGTGCAACTGCCTCAATCGGCGAGAGCCTCGATGACCACTTGGCATTGCATGGAGATTTCGTGACGAAGATCGACCGGAGCGGGTTTGGTGAAGGTCGGCTTCTTGAATCGTCGAACGTCTGCACCGATTTCACTCAGCCGCTCTTCGAGTCTGTCCATGAACACGTCTCCGCGAGCTTTGGAGATGTCGAGAAGACCGACGGTGAGGCCCTTCAGGGACTGCGGACGACCGACGCGCTCCATCGTCGCGACTCGGCGCTCATTTGTCGGATCGAGAAGTGTCGTCATCGGGTCCCTCGCTTGTCTGAGAACTGGAGATTCAGGAGCTGGCTCATGTGCGAACGAGTTGAGTCACGGGTTGGCTGCCGACCTCGCCATTGGCCCATCCGCCAATGATGGCAGAAAACAGGCCTGCGCCCCCGCCCGCATGGACGAGGAGAATGCCGCTGGGTCGGAATTTCGGCAGGACAGCGTCACGAAGATGGTCGGGTATTCCCTCTGCGATACCGCCGGCACCGCGGACGAGTTCGTGACCAGGAATCTGCAGTCGGGCATGAATTTCCTGGAGGACTCGATCTCGATCCCATCCAGCCTCGGCAAAAACACGGGCGTGCTCCGGCCCGACGACCAGGATCGCGTCGAATGCGAGGATCGATTTGGGATTGTGCAGGGTGCGAAGGCATGCGGCGAAGGTTGTGACGAGGGAGTCGGGATCGCGAGCGAGCTGATCGACCACACACCGAGGACCCTCGCCGGGGAAGACGGTGACTGCGTCGACGTCCGGATCGAGACCCCGGCTGACTGCAAGGCTGACCCAAGGGGATCCACTTTCGTCTTCAGCGAAGCAGAATGAGATCTTTCCCGGATTGCCATGTGTTGCCCGGTCGACTTCACCCGGCCGACCTCCGCCGACATTCCTGATCACCAACTGAATCGCCCGTCCGATCGTCAGGTTGGCTCTGTTGCCTTGGCCGAAGACGTTCATGCCGCTGTTCATGCCGATCGCACGAGTGCCCGGACCGTTGCAGATGATGACGGGGCCGACCGGCATCGTCGTCGCAAGAACACCGTGGATGTTGAAGGTGTCGTTGCAGACTGCT
>JBDLRO010000168.1:0-2799 GCA_039800025.1 Actinomycetota bacterium
GTTCCGGTCGAATCGACACTCGAAATGGTCGCAGGAACACACCTCGGACCATGGTTGATGCCGCGTTCCTTCCTCGACAATCAGGCCAAGTGGTTCCCGGAAGGGTCGCTCAGCGAAATGGGCGACATCGACGACGACCTCCGTCGGGATCCGTCCGCATTGCGTCGATGGGCACTCGAACCAGGAGATGCTGTCGCATTCCACATGTTGACAGTGCACGGAGCGCCCGGCGTCGCCGGACCGCAGCGTCGCCGAGTGTTCAGTTTGCGAGTCCTCGGCGACGACATGGTTCACGCGCCGCGGGAGTGGACCACGTCTCCGGACTTCTCATCGGTCATCGACAGTCGTGATGATCGGCGAGTCGCAGGCGAGCCATTGACCGGCGAGTGGTTCCCGCGAATCTGGCCTCTCGCCGATTAGTTGTCTCGTCGACTGGGTCGTCTCGACGTCAGGATGGAACGCTGCCAGCTGCTGGTGCGTCGGGTTGCGCGGGGATCGAATCGAGCGGTCTCTTGCCGAGGTCGATGTACAAGGTCGTGCGATCTTCGATGATCGGGAATTCTCCGCCGGTCGGCACAGCGAGGTCGGAAACCGAGAGCGTGCGACCCTCACAGTCACTGAACGTGTCCATGCCCGGGATCTGTTCGATGGCACACGACTCGTCGCGATCTGCTGGGTAGGCGTAGTGCAGACTCCACCCGCGTTCGGGGTTGTCGCCCTCGTGGTCGAGAACGATGGTTCGTGTTCCAGTGGTCGTGCCGAGTCCGGGGAAAAGAACTGGGCCATCCTCATCGATCGACTCGGCCCACGTTCGGACGTCGCCGACTTTGAGGCGGTCGGGTGTCAAGGTCGTCGTTTGTACCTGCTCGCCCGACATGACCGCAGCGATGCCCCAGAGCAAGAGGCCGAGTAGGGCGAAGAATCCGAGTCCCGCGAGGACGGGGGCTGCGGCCCTGGCAACGGGGGAGCGAAATTCGGGGAGACGCACGATGTGATTCTGCCCGATCCGACCGCCTTCGACTCCGCTGGTCGATCCCGCCATCGAATTCCGAGAGGCCGAGTCGTCCCCGAGGACGAACGGCCTTGCCGATGGCTATTCCCCCATCGAGTCCCCCATCGAGATTCCCAATGTGTGCGATCCACTTGTGACGGCGTAGGGTAAGCGTCTTGTGAAGCGGCCCTATCGAGTAGTCGTTGCCAAGCCGGGTCTGGACGGACACGATCGCGGCGCGAAGACCATCACCCGAGCTTTGCGCGACCATGGGTTCGAAGTCATCTACACGGGGCTGCATCAGACGCCGGAGCAGATCGCAGAGACGGCACTTCAAGAAGATGTCGATGCTGTCGGCCTGTCGCTGCTGTCGGGAGCGCACCTCACGCTCTTCCCTCGAGTGATGGAAGAGTTGAGAAACCGGGATCTCGGAGACACGTTGGTGTTCGGCGGTGGAGTCATTCCCGATGCCGATGCGCGAGCTCTACGCGAGCAGGGAGTATCCGAAATTTTCGGTCCTGGCTCCTCGTTGAAGGCGATCGCACAATGGTTGGAGAACGAATTGGATGTAAGAGAGGACTCCTGACATGGATCTGTTCGAGTACCAGGGCAAGCAGTACTTCGCCCGTTACGACATTCCGGTGAGCCCCGGCGGACCTGCCGACACCGTCGAGGAGTCGGTCCGGGTTGCCGAGTCGGCGGGATATCCCGTTGTCGTCAAGGCGCAAGTCCAAGTCGGTGGGCGTGGCAAGGCTGGTGGCATCAAGTTGGCAGAGAATGCCGATGAGGTACGCACACATGCCGGCAACATCCTCGGCATGGACATCAAGGGCCACGTCGTGCGTCGCCTGTGGATCGAACATGCGAGCGACATCGCCGAGGAGTACTACGCGTCCTTCACCCTCGACCGAGCGGCGAAGAAGCATCTTCTGATGCTGTCCGCTCAGGGCGGAGTCGACATCGAGGAGGTCGCTGAGAAGGATCCCGATGCGATCGTCAAGTTGCACATCGACCCAGTCGACGGCTTGTCGTCGGCCACCGCAGCCAATGCTGCCGCCGATGCCAAGATCCCGGCCAAGGCACAAGCAGGTGTCGCGGAGATCCTCGTCAAGCTCTATCGCTGTTTCACCGAAGGAGACTGCGATCTTGCCGAGATCAATCCGCTGATCCTCAAGCCGACCGGCGAAGTGCACGCCCTCGACGCCAAAGTCAGTCTGGATGCCAACGCAGGGTTCCGTCATCCGGAGTGGGACGAGTTCCGCGCGACGGAAGAACTCGACGAGCGTGAGAAGTTGGCCCGCACCCACGATCTTCAGTACATCGGCCTCGACGGCACCGTCGGAATCATCGCCAATGGCGCGGGGCTCGCCATGAGCACCCTCGACGTGGTCAACCAGGTCGGCGGCAGCGCCGCCAACTTCCTCGACATCGGCGGTGGCGCGAATGCCGATGTGATGGCGGCAGCGCTCGAAGTGATCAATTTCGACCAGAAGGTCAACTCGATCTTCATCAACATCTTCGGAGGCATCACCCGCGGTGAAGAAGTGGCCAAGGGAATCGTCGAAGCGCTGTCCCGTGTGGACTTGCGAGCGCCGATCGTCATTCGCCTCGACGGCACGAATGCCGAAGAAGGTCGGCGCATTCTCGCCGACGCCGGAATTCCGGAATCCAAATTGATCTCCAAACCAACGATGTTGGAAGCCGCACGCGCAGCAGTCGCGCTGGCCAACGGGAAGTGACGTCATGGCAATCTTCGTGGACAAGAGCACCAAGGTCATCGTTCAGGGTCTGACCGGCGGTCAAGGGAA
>JBDLRO010000169.1:0-4929 GCA_039800025.1 Actinomycetota bacterium
CGCTGATCGCGCCATAGTCGGTCGATCCGGCCGGTGCTGCCAAGCGGAGCGCGACTTCCTTTTGCACCATGACGACGAACCGGTGGATCTGCGGCACGGTGTCGAGAAGGTCGGCGATCAGAGGAGTCGCAACGTTGTACGGCAGATTGGCGACGACCACTGCTCGTCGTCCGGGTGGAACCAATTGCTGCCAGTCGACGGTGCGGGCATCTCCTTCGACGACGCTGACGTTGGATCGGTCGACGACGACACTTCGCAGAACGGGTGCGATGCCGTGATCGATTTCGATCGCGATGACTGTTGCGCCGGTGTCGGCGAGGGCGAGGGTCAGTGACCCGAGCCCGGCTCCGATTTCGATGACGAGATCGTCGGGGCCGACATTCGCGAGACGTGCGATCCGGCGAACCGTGTTCGCATCGGCGACGAAGTTCTGACCGAACGCGCGCCGTGGTGACAAGCCATGTTCGGCGAGGAGTCGTGAGATGTCCTGCCGGGAATGAGTCATGGAGTCTCAGTAAAGACAGGGTTCAGAAGATGATCTCGACGGGGAGTGGCGCATCGACAAGATCGGCGATCTCCAAGTACAAGTCGGTGTGGATCACGATCGAAATGCCGGCTGCAAGCGACTGAATCGACACGTTCTCGCATTTCACCGTGCGGCCGTTGTTGAGATTCCGCACTTCGATCTTGGCGCCGATCAGGGCAAGAGGAGTTGCGCAAGGTCGCAGACCGTAGGTCTCGGGCCAGCGGATGAACGACGCGTTGCCCTTGGTCATGATGTCTTCGGGCGGAGCTGGGACGTTGACGGTGATGATGTCGGGAACGACGGAACTGCCCTGAACCGGAAGGAATGCAGGTGCGGCCGGCTCGTTCTCGGGTGCGACGGAATTTGCAGCAGGCTGAGCCGAATCGGATGATCCGCCCCCGAACAGCGCAAGAGGCAACACGAGCACGGTCAGCGCAATGGCGACCACGAGGCGGCGGCGTTCGGCGATCGTCAACATTGTCGTTGTCAGACTATGAACCGAGTCCCGGAAAGGCAATGCGGGCGTTGTGCGATGAGAGATGTGCAACGTCATCGGGCGGCATGTTGCGCAGTCGAGCGACATGGGCGCCGACGAGGGCCACGTTCTCGGGCCGATTGGCCTGGCCGCGTCGTGGAACGGGTGCGAGATACGGGCTGTCGGTTTCGACGAGCAGTCGGTCGTCCGGGCACATGACTGCAGCTTCGGCGACATCGGTTGCGCTCTTGAACGTGACGATTCCCGAGAAGCTCAAGTACGCCCCGAGATCGAGACAGCGCTTGGCCTCGGCGGGGCCGCCCGTGAAGCAGTGGAACACGGTTCGCTCCGGAACTCCCTCGGCAACGAGGATGTCGAAGGTTTCGTCCCATGCATCACGGGTGTGGATGATCAGTGGCAGATTCATGCGGTGCGCGATGGCGATCTGCTGGGCGAATGCGATGCGCTGCTGGTCCCGGGGCGAGTGGTCGTAGTAGTAATCGAGGCCAGCCTCGCCAACAGCGATGACGCGTGGAGCGTTCAGCAGATCGCGAATCGAGTCGACACCGTGGCTCGCCTCATGGGGATGCAGACCGACAGACGCCCACACGTCATCGTGGGCTGCGGCGACGTCGATAGCCCTCTGCGACGAATCGCGATCGCATCCGACGGTGATGAACGCTGTCACTCCCGCCGCATGCGCGGAGTCGAGAACCTCGTCCACCGCTCCCATGTCGAGGTCGCGGACACGAGTCTCGGTGCGCGCTCGGCGGTCCGATGACGACTGCGGCGCCGAGTCGGAGACGCGTTCGGGTTCAGTCTCGTTCGCGACCCGATAATCGAGGTGACAGTGAGTATCAGTCCACATTGTTGAATGCCCGATGGTTGAATTTTCGACGGTCGAACGCTCGATGGTCGTGTGCTCGGTCGCTGCTCACGGGAAACACGAGAGTTCTCTCACGACACCTGTCGGCGAGGGAACAACGGCTCACCTTTGTCGAGCGGATGTCCGCCCGAGAACCGACCCCAGTTCGCAGCTTCCGGGAGGCGCTGGTCGGAGACGGCGCCCGGCATGCCGATGCGCTCCCAGACGGCCTGGGCGGTGTCGGGAATCGCCGGTGACACGAGAATCGAAACGATGCGCAGAGCCTCGAGTGCGTCTCCCATGACGGCATCGACGTGCTCGCCCGGTTCGGCCTTCCAGGGTTCGTTCGTCTCGAGAAACGCGTTGGTCGCGCGAATCAACTGCCAGGTGGCTTCGAGTGCGCGGCTCGGCTGAACATCGGTCCAACGGGCGATGGTTTCGGCCACGCTGTCACGAGCTGCTTGTGCGAGAGGACTGTCCGCACGCGGTGATGGGGCGATGCCGTTGCACTTCTTGCCGACCACGGTCGTGACACGGCTGAGCAGATTTCCGAGGTTGTTCGCGAGATCCGAGTTGTATCGGCCGATCAATCCTTCGTACGTGAAGTCTCCGTCGGCTCCGTATGGCGTCTCGGCGAGCACGTAGTAGCGAAAACCGTCGACGCCGATGTCGTCGATGAGATCGAGCGGGTTCACGACGTTTCCTGTCGTCTTCGACATCTTCTCTCCGCCGACGAGAAGCCAGCCGCCGACCGCCCAGCCCTTGGGCGGTTCGATGCCTGCTGACATGAGCATCGCTGGCCAGTAGACGCAGTGGAAGCGGATGATGTCCTTGCCGATGAGGTGATAGTTCACGGGCCACAACGAGTCGAACCGCTCGTCGTCGGTGCCGTACCCGATGGCGGTGATGTAGTTCGCAAGTGCATCGAACCAGACGTATGTGATGTGCTGTTCGTCCCACGGCAGGGGAATGCCCCACGAAAAACTTGTGCGGCTGATGCTGAAGTCGAGGAGGCCCTGTTTGATGAAGCCGATGACTTCGTTCATCCGGTAGTCCGGCACGATGCTCGACGGGTGGTCGGCGTACCACTGCAGCAACCGGTCTCCGTAGCGAGACAGACGAAAGAAGTAGTTCTCTTCTTCGACGTGTTCGACGGGCTTCTTGTGGATCGGGCAGTTGCCGTCGACGAGATCGTCATCGACGTAGTACGCCTCACAGGCCACGCAATACAGACCGCGATACACGTCGAGCTCGATGTCGCCGGCGTCGTAACAGGCTTGCAGCAGTTTCTGAACGCCGATGCGATGTCGCTGTTCGGTCGTGCGGATGAAGTCGTCATTGCTGATGTTGAGCCTCGACCAGGCGTCGGCGAACAGGGGAGCGATGGAATCGGCAAAGGATTGCGGATCCATGCCGGCAGAGTCGGCAGCTTGCTGGATCTTGAGACCGTGCTCATCGGTTCCCGTGAGGAAGTGGACCGATTCCCCGAGGAGTCGGTGCCAACGGGCGAGTGCGTCCCCCACGATCGTGGTGTAGGCGTGACCCAGGTGGGGCTTTGCATTGACGTAATAGATGGGTGTCGTTGCGTAGAACGAGCCCTGGCCCGTCGCCTGCTCGGTCGACTCTCGAGCCGACTGTGATGATGCGCTGGTCACGCGGAGCAGGCTACGACCTCGGGACGCTGGCCAGAGGTGCGAATTCGCTGGGGAGCCTCCGTGTTTGTCGATCGCGACGGTTCTTTGCTAGCCAAGACGCATGACCTCGAACGGTTCCATGACCTCGAATCTGCCGTCGGACGCTTTCGATTTCGACCGATCCACGCAGGTGGTCCACAGGGACTCACTCGCTTCGGGTGATGAAGCAGGGTCACGTGCGGGGGCCGGCGTCTCGTTCGACACGGTCATCCACGACGGATGGGACATCATGGGCAATGCGAATGGCGGGTACGTCCTCGCAGTCGTGGCTCGTGCACTCACCGTGGTGACGGGTCGCCCCGATTGCATTTCTGTGACGTGTCACTACTTGGCACCGTGCCCGGCGGGCCCGGCGGTGATCGACGTCGTGCCGGTGCGCTCTGGCAGGAGATTCGCCACTGCATCGGCGACCTTGTGGCGCGATGTCGACGGTTCGCGCAAAGTGATCGCGCAGGTGATGGCGACGATGGGTGATCTCGCGAACGACCCAGGTGGACCGACGGCGATGGCGAATGGCGCGCCATCGATCCCTTCGTACGACCAGTGCGAGGGTTTCGATGACGCCCACGCCGAGAACTCCGGAGACAACGGAACTCCGCAATTGCACAAACGACTCGGCACCCGCTTCCATCCGGAGGATCTCGGATTTCGCGGTGGCAGTCGCACCGGTCGAGGTTTGATCCGTGGCTGGTTCGCGTTCCGGGACGGGCGGGCGATCGACTCGCTTGCACTGTTGCTTGCAAGCGACGCGTTCCCGCCTGCCGTGTTCAATCTCGATGTCGCGACGAACTGGGTGCCGACGGTCGAGCTGACCGTTCACGTACGGGCGATCCCGGCGCCCGGTCCGGTGCAGTGTTCGTTCGAAACGCGCTACTTGCAGAACGGGCTTCTCGAAGAAGATGGTGAGATCTGGGACTCGAGCGGAGTGCTCGTCGCCCAGAGTCGGCAGTTGGCATTGGCGCCGCGAGCCAGCTGACCCGAGGTCATCTGATACCCGCGCCATCAACGGTCATCTCGATTCCTCATCTCGTTGAACCCGAAGGGGCCACGATTCTCCTCACACAAGAACTGGGTTCGGTGGTCGGGCGTCGAGATGGCGTGACCCTGGTTTGAGTGTGAGTTTCCAGCCGCCTTCGTGGGCGGCATGGTGATGTCTCGAGCACAGTGGAACCATGTTGTCGAGGTCTGTCGGCCCGCCTGATTCCCAATACTCGATGTGGTGAATCTGACATGCGTGGAATGCCACGGCGCAGCCGTCGAACGCACACGTGTCGTGGGTGGCTTCGAGAGCTCGCCGTTGTGCCGCTGATGCGAGTCGTTGCGAGCGCCCGATGTCGAGAGGCATGCTGGCGCCATTCAGCACGAGCGG
>JBDLRO010000170.1:0-4011 GCA_039800025.1 Actinomycetota bacterium
GATATCGCGCGACCACTTGGTGTTCACGGGCGAGAAGGTCGATGACTTTCGCTTTGCCTTCATCACCCCATTGGGCGCCGACGACGACGGTGACAGACATGGAACGCTCCTTGCAGGGGACATCCCCACGCTACTTGTCCCGTGCCGCGATGTCAGAGAGCGTCGCGACACGGGTGCGTCATGTCGTCGTCAGCGCGAGTTCGCCGCCGACGACATCGACTTCGATCGTTGCATCTTCACCGACTCGACCCTCGAGAATGAGCAGTGAAATTCTGTCGCCGATCTCCTTTTGGATCACCCGCTTCAACGGCCTCGCACCGAAGACAGGGTCGAAGCCTGCGGTGGCGAGGTGTTCCATCGCTGCAGGTGTGACGACGAGGCCGATTCGACGTGCCTCGAGTCTCGACTTCAGGTGCTCGAGCTGAATGCCGACGATGTGGGTCAGATCGTCCTCGGTGAGCGAACGGAAGCGAACGATCTCGTCGATGCGATTCACGAACTCCGGCTTGAAGAAGTGAAGGGGGTCTCCCGGAAGGTTCGACGTCATCACGATCACGGTGTTGGTGAAGTCAACCGTTCGTCCCTGGCCGTCGGTGAGCCGACCGTCATCGAGAACTTGAAGCAGAACGTTGAACACGTCCGGGTGGGCCTTTTCGATCTCATCGAGAAGAACGACGGTGTACCCCCGGCGGCGAACCGCCTCGGTCAACTGGCCGCCTTCGTCGTAGCCGACGTATCCCGGAGGAGCCCCGATGAGCCGTGACACCGAATGCTTCTCCATGTATTCGCCCATGTCGATGCGCACCATCGCTCGTTCGTCGTCGAACAAGAACTCGGCTACCGCCCGCGCCAATTCGGTCTTTCCGACTCCGGTCGGACCCATGAACAGGAACGAGCCGATCGGACGATTCGGATCCGACAGGCCTGCACGACTGCGGCGAATCGCATTCGAGACGGCGGTGACTGCTTCGTCCTGGCCGATGACGCGCTGGTGGAGCAACGACTCGAGATGCACGAGCTTGGCCATCTCCCCTTCCATGAGGCGAGTCACGGGAACGCCCGTCGCTTTGGAAACCACCTCGGCGATGTCCTCGGCATCGACTTCTTCCTTCAACATTCGTTCGTTCTTCTGCAACGTGTCGAGATGGGCCGTTGCATCATCGATGCGTCGCTCGAGTTCCGGGATACGACCGAAGCGCATCTCCGATGCAACTGCGAGATCGGCTTCGCGCTCGACTTGGCTCCGGAGGTGTTCGAGTTCTTCCTTGAGGTTCCGGATGGCGGAAATCGCCTCCTTTTCCTTCTCCCAGTGCTCGCGCATCTCTGCGGACTGATTCTTGAGAAGAACGAGTTCGTCGTTCAGTGTCGACAGTCGCTCGATCGATGCCGAGTCGGTTTCCTTCTCGAGTGCCAGCTTCTCGATCTCGAGTTGGAGAATGCGTCGCTCGACGACGTCGATGTCGGTGGGAAGCGAATCGATCTCGATGCGCAGTTTGCTCGCCGCCTCGTCGACGAGGTCGATCGCCTTGTCCGGAAGGAATCTGCTCGTGATGTAACGGTCGGAGAGGACAGCAGCGCTCACGAGAGCCGAGTCCTGGATCCGCACACCGTGGTGGACCTCGTATCTCTCCTTGAGACCGCGCAGAATGGCAATGGTGTCCTCGACCGTGGGTTCGCCGACGTACACCTGTTGGAAGCGACGCTCGAGAGCGGGATCCTTCTCGATGTACTTGCGATGCTCGTCGAGAGTCGTCGCACCGATCATGCGCAATTCACCCCGCGCCAGCATCGGCTTGATCATGTTTCCGGCATCCATTGCGCCTTCGGCTCCACCCGCACCGACAATCGTGTGCAGTTCGTCCACGAACGTGATGACCTCGCCAGCCGAGTCGGTGATCTCCTTGAGCACTGCCTTGAGGCGCTCTTCGAATTCGCCGCGGTACTTCGCTCCGGCCAGGAGTGCGGCGATGTCGAGAGCGATCAGGCGCTTGTTCTTCAAACCTTCCGGAACGTCACCATCGGCAATGCGCCGAGCCAGGCCTTCGACGATCGCAGTCTTGCCCACACCCGGTTCACCGATGAGCACAGGGTTGTTCTTCGTTCGCCGACTGAGGACCTGGATCACACGGCGGATCTCGTCGTCACGGCCGATGACCGGGTCGATCTTGCCTTCACGTGCTCGCTTGGTGAGGTCCTGGCCGTACTTCTCGAGAGCCTGGAACTGATCCTCGGGGTTCGGGCTCGTGACACGATGGCTTCCTCTCACATCGCGCAATGCCTGCAGCAACTCCTCACTCCCGACACCGAGCCGCTGGTTCATCGCGAGGAGCAGATGCTCGACGGAAAGGTAGTCGTCCTTGAAGTCGCTCTGATACCGGGCCGCGTTCTCGAAGACATTGGTGAGTTCGCGATTCATTCGCGGCTCGTCGCCGCCGTATGCCTTCGGGAGTTTGGCGACTCGTTCATCTGCCGAATTGCGCACCATGAGCGGTGCGAGACCGAGTTTCGTGAGAACTGCGGGAACGATCGTGTCCTCCTGGCGCACGATCGCCGCCATGAGATGGTCCGCGGTCAACTCCGGATTGGACAGCGAGCGAGCCTGATCGACGGCTGCTGCCACTGCCTCTTGTGTCTTGATCGTCCATTTCTTGGGGTCGATGGCCATGTCACATACCTCTCGAGTGATCGTTGGATTCCGCGAAGTCGTTCGTCTTCGACGAGGACTCGACCGTCGACATCAACCACTGCACTGCTGCATCGGTCAGCTCTGCAGTTCGCTTGTAATCGCGTACGTCATCGGGCAGGTTTTCGAGAGCCTCTGCCAGGCGTCGGGCATCGTCGGGTCGTCCTGCGAGATGGCGGAGCGGTCGAATGTAGGTGCGGAGCGTGAACAGAACGCACGACGTCGACGGAAAGCGGCGCAAAGTCTCGCGCTCGACTCGCAGGAACAACCTGTCGGGCACCGTCGAATCTCCGACTTCGGGAAGTTCCATGGTCGGAGCTGCCGTCCCGTCGAGGGGCGTGTACGGATCATCGGTGTCGAGTACGCCCCAGCCGAGTCTCCAGAACGGCTTGTCCGACGTGAGTCGGGTGAAGAACGAATCGATCGGTCCCTCGAGTTGGTCGTTGAGTCGTGCAACGGGAGCATGAACTGCAGACAGAGGCAGACCGATCTTCGACTGCAGATCCCATCGGTTCGGAAAGCACACGGAACCCGCTCCGAACACCAGGTCGCCGTCGCGTTCGACGAGGAGTGCGAGGTCCTCCTGCACAAGTCGACCCGCTGTGAACAAGGGATGTTCGCCTCGCTGCGACACATCGAACGACGTCTGTCGAACGACGTCGACCAGGTCTTCACCGCGCCTCTCGAAACGATCGGGCCAACGACTGACGAGATGGCTGCACAGTGCCTCGAGAACCTCGGCACCTTCTGCACCCGTTCCCTCCATGGCCGCGTTCACTGTGACCGCATGGACTTCCATCAACTGGTGCTTTCGGGAGACGTCGGCGTCGTACCGCTCGTCGAGTTCGATCCACTCGGCGAGCTCGAGGGGACGCAAGCCGAGTCTCCATCGAAACGCTCCCGCGAGATACGGCTGATAATCGCGAGGCTTGAATTCCTGCTCTGGAGACGACTCCGACATCGCTGCCATTCGAATCACACTCACTTGCCGCGATCTCGTCGCAGAACGGACGGGACCTGGCCGAAGACCGAGACCGATTGTCGAAGCGGGACGAGACTTCCACGATTCGCGTCACCCGGTTGACCCTGTACCGCACGGATGGCCTGTGCTGCGAGCAGGCGCAACTGGTCGACTTCGTCACGCAGTCGCTGAACTTCTGCCTCGAGGTGCATGATGCGTCGAATCCCTTCGACGCTGACACCTTCAGCCGTGAGTTCGGAGATCCTGCGAAGACGAGCAATGTCGGTGTCGCTGTATCGGCGATTGCCACCTCGAGTACGAGCCGGTTGCAAGAGACCGCGTCGCTCGTAGATGCGCAATGTCTGAG
>JBDLRO010000171.1:0-12175 GCA_039800025.1 Actinomycetota bacterium
GTGATTACATACTCAGAAGGCGCGCATACCTACTCCCCACGCCACAAAAAGCGTCGCCAGATGGGTAAACCGTGAGCAGCATGACAACACAATGAACGACAGTCCGACGGCGACAACTACAAAGGCTCCCATTTCTGGGAGCCTTTGTATGAAATGGAGCGGATGACGAGATTCGAACTCGCGACCCTCACCTTGGCAAGGTGATGCTCTACCAGCTGAGCCACATCCGCAGTCGACCCAAGTGTAGTCCCGCTCCGAGACTGCACCAACCAGCCCCCGGCGGGAACTCCGAAGTCGTCAGCCAACGACGGAGGCGGCTTCGGTCGCTCGATCGGGGCGCGCAGAACGATCCCAGACACTTCCAGCGAGCCCAGCAAAGACGAGAGCGGCACCGAAGACTTGCCACCCGCCGAGTGACTGCTCGAACACGATCCACCCGCCGATGACCGAGACCACGGGGCTGCCGAGCGTGAGCAAGGAAGTCGTCGTGACTGGTAGGTGTCGACTCGCCCACGTGATCAATCCATGTCCGACGAATCCCGGTCCGATGATCATGCCCGCGAGGTACACGAAGTCCACTGCCTCGAGAGCAGTCAGGTCGTCGCTGATCACGAGGCAGAACGGCGTGATCGTGATCGCTCCCGCGATGAAGACGCCGGCGAGAAAAGCCCAGCCGTCGACGCCGGCATTTCTCTGCTTCTTCAGAATCATGAAATAGACGGTGAAACACACGAGTCCGAGTACGGCCCAGATGTCGCCTGCCACAGAAGCTGCCGCCGCGCCGCCCCCGACCAAGATCACGAGAGCGAGGCCGACAAAGGAGACGACCGCCGCAGGAAATCGTCGAGGGTCGCTGCGCTCTCCAACCAGACGATTCGCGCCGAGCAGGACGAGGGCCGGAGTGAGCGACCCGATCAAGGTTGCGTGAGCGATCGAGGTCGTTCGCACCGCCATGAACCCCATCATCATCGACGATCCGAAGAAGATTCCCGGGAGGACACAGCGGCGCAGCACCGCGAGCGTCAGTGGACTCCCCCACAGGTGCGCTGCGAACAGCATCGCCGGCGCACCGAGCCACATTCGATACAGAGCGACCGTGTAGCCCGAGACACCCATGCCTCGAACGAGCAAGGGCCCGACTCCCCATGCGACAACGGCGAGAGCGACCGCGGGTATCGCAAGCGAGCCGGACCGCGCCTCGACCGAGGCCGACTTCATGAGCCGCTGTTCGATGGCCTCAGATCGACGCGCAGGAGGAGGACCCCATCTTCGATCACTGCTGTCGCTCCGCCGATCAACGCGAAATCCATGAAATCGGTGTTGGCCTGTTCGATGAACAATTGTCGTTCCTCGCCTGCCACTGGCGGCAAAGGACGCTTCTTCACCGCAGCGGCTCGCTGCTGAAAACGGGCGATCATTGCATCGAGGTCGAGCTCAGCCATGTGATCACAATACTGTGACTTCACAACGAGGAGCTGGTTGAAAATTCAGAGTGTCAGCGATCACGGTGTCGACGCAGCCGACGACCATCGGTCCGCTCCGACGTCTCGGTTCGATCAGCGCTCGAATCGATACTTCGACGAGGACGCACGGGAAGATGAAGTCCGTGGTGCCTGTCACCCTCGGCAGTCGTGCGCACCATCCGCTGACGTTGGACCACATCGGGGTCTTGAGTTCCATCCACGACACGCTCTTCGAAAAACACCAATGATTCGAGCGCATCAGGGTCCGGGACGGTGTTTCGCCAGAACCAGACGGTGACCCCGATCAACACGAACGCCGCGACGACCAGAACCCCTGCCACCACCAACACCGTGCGCGTACTGCCGTCATCGCTCAGCTTCGTGGTGTCGAGGTTCGCCACGACTGACGATCCACCAAATGAGAGCAGATTCCACATGGCGTTCACTCTGCCAGTCTGACGTGGTTCGGGACTTTCCCAAACCAAGGTCGCCACTTCCATGGCGAATTCTGCGACACTTGCGTTTGTGATCGGTTCGATCTTGCTCGACATAGCCAGCACTGTCGGCTTTCTCGGGGTGTGCGGAGGCCTCTTTTGGCTGCTGTCGAGACACGAACCCCATTGGTCCAGCAAAGACGGTCGCCGCATGATCGCCCGAATCCAAGCACTCGGCCCGCAAGACCACCCCGAAGGTACGTGGAAGGAAGTTCGAATTCTCGTCGACGGTGACCACCTCGTCGTGTCGGCCAAGGGTCCTCGCGCTTCGAAGATGCGCGGCCGCTACCGTCCGATTGCAAAGAGCCCGAACCCTCCGACGAAACGAGAGATCTACATTCTCCAAGGCCAGACAAGGGTCTTGTTGCGCATACCTTCGACGAGTCGAGCCATCGTCGTGATCGACAGTCTCATGTGAGTCGTCGTCACTCGAGAGACTCGAGGAAACGGCGAATGGGTGGACCGACTTGGTCGAGATCGATCAGAAATGCATCGTGTCCGTGAGGCGAATCGATCTCGACATTCTCCGCACGCACTCCGTGTGAATGGACCATGTCTCGAATCTGCAATTGCTGGTATTCGGGATAGAGGAAGTCGCTCCAGATGCTCATCGTCAGGGTCGGGACGCGGATTCGCGCCATCGCTGCTGTCAGATTGCTTCGACCACGCGCCAGGTCGTGAAGATCCATGGCACGCCCGATGACCATGTAGCTGTTCGCATCGAAACGCTGCGCAAGTTTGCTTCCGTGGTATTCGAGATACCTTTCGACTTCGAATTGACCATCGAGCGCGTGTGGACGACTCCCGCCGACCATTTCGCGTCCGAATCGATCCGAGAACACGTTGTCGCTGCGAAACGTCACCTGTGACACCATGCGCGCAGTCGCCAGACCCTCGTGAGGTCCGTGACCCGGGGCCGCGTCGTAGTAATCACCGCCTCGCCAATTCGGATCGTTGCGGATGGCGCGACGACCAATCGACCCCCATGCGATCTGCTGAGCGGAGGCTTGGGCACATGTCGCGATCGGCACGACCGAGCGCAGGCGATCGGGGAATGTCACTGCCCATTCGAGTGCTTGCATCCCACCCATGGAACCACCGATCACACTGTGCCAAACCTCGACACCGAGATGATCGGCGAGACGGGCCTGAACGCGGACCATGTCGCGAATGGTCACCACTGGAAATCGCGAGCCGTAGGGCTTGCCGTCGTCGGGATGAGGGGAAGCTGGACCGGTCGAGCCCTGACAACCTCCGAGAACATTGGCGCACACGACGAACCACGTGTTCGTATCGATCGAGAGTCCCGGTCCGACGACTCCCTCCCACCAACCGGGTGTGGGATGTCCATCCGACGCACGGCCAGATGCGTGGCTGTCCCCTGTCCATGCATGACACAGCAGGATCGCATTGTCCGCCGCGGCGTTCAGCGTTCCCCACGTCTCGTATGCCGTCGTGACTTCGGAGAGCACCAGCCCGGTGTCGAGAGCAGTCTTGCGATGTGCAGGGAGGACGAAGAACTGACGATCACCCGGATGGTCACCGGGACGCCATGCTCCAGACACCGGAAGTGGTGATGCTGGAGTCATCGGCTCTCCTTTGCGGACGGGGTCAGGATCATCGCGTCCATCCGGGAAGACTTCGTTGCCGACGACGCCGACCACATCCCTCGCCGGAGATCCGACGAGGAGGCACCTTGGGGCTCCCGCCCAGGTTGCCGGGTCCAATCACTCGGACCACTCTGGATGAACGGCGACAGACTAACCCCGAGGCCGACGACTTTGCTACGAATTCGAACCCGACGCGTACTTCCGCTCGTTTTCGAGATGCTCCGGCAAACCCACGACCGACGTGAAGTCGTCGAACGTCATGAGGCTCTGGAGATGGTCCCGCATCGAACCCTCATCACCGAGCGTCTGTGCAGCGGCACGTATTGATTGTGCGACGGTCAGCAGAATCGACAAGGGCGACACGATCAGCTGGAATCCGAGGTCTGCGAGTTCCGACGGGGTCAACAAGGGAGTCTTCCCTTTCTCCACCATGTTCGCCACGAGAACGACTCCCGACAACTCTCGGGCAATCATTTCGAGTTCGAAGATGCTTTCGGGTGCTTCGACGAAGACC
The DNA here is from genome assembly GCA_039800025.1 of Actinomycetota bacterium. Lineage (GTDB taxonomy): Bacteria > Actinomycetota > Acidimicrobiia > Acidimicrobiales > Ilumatobacteraceae > Casp-actino8. Next base: position 4,082 of record JBDLRO010000171.1, read on the forward strand.
GCATCGACTCCGAGATCGCGTGCCATCCGCCCACGCTCGAGAGCCTCGTCGAGCGACACTGCCGCCCGTGCATCGGTACGGGCGGTCAGAAACAAGCCGCGGCGATGGTCGCGCGCGGCGCGCAACTTCGCCAGCCATTCGTCTCGGGCGATGACCTCTTTGTTGGCCATATGGCCGCACTTCTTCGGCCACACCTGATCCTCGAGGAACATGCCGTGTGCGCCGGCTTCTTCCCACAATTCCACAGTGCGCACGACATTGGCGGCATTCCCGTAGCCGGTGTCGGCATCGACAACGACATCGAGATCAGGTATCGCCGCACACACGCGACGAGCAACTTCAGCCATCTCGGTCTGGGTCAGGTAGCCGACGTCAGGCTTGCCGAGCAACGTGCCTGCAACCGCGAAGCCCGAAAGAAATGCGGTCGAGAAACCTGTGGCCGCAACGATTCTTGCTGACAGGGCATCCCAGATTCCGGGCATGAGAACGCTGTCACCCGCTTCGAGTCGCGCCCGCAGGCCGACAACTCCTGCATTGGACATACTTTCGGATCGATCGCTCACGTCACTCCCAGACGCTCCACGGCGAGCGCCTTCAAGCGCTTGTAGTCGACCTTTCCGTTGGGCGCACGTCCGATGGTATCGACCATGACGAGATGACGAGGTGCCTTGTATGCCGCGAGCGCCGACTTCACGTGCTCACTGAGGTCCGCCAGTTCGATCGTCATCCCATCGTTCGCCTCGACCACAGCACAGATCGTCTCTCCGAAGCGCTGATCCGGAATTCCGACTGCAACGGCGTCACGTACTGCCGAATGCGTCTTCATGGCCTCTTCGACTTCTTCGGGGAAGACCTTCTCGCCCCCAGTGTTGATGCAGACGGAACCGCGCCCGAGAAGAATGAGCGTTCCATCGGCAGTGATCTCGGCCCAGTCACCGGGCACCGACCACCGCTGACCCTCGAAGATACGAAACGTCTGAGCGGTCTTGGCTTCGTCTCCGTAATAGCCGAGTGGGATGAAACCTCCGACCGCGACGAGACCTCGCTCTCCCGTACCCGGCTGCACTCGCCGCCCATCTTCGGTGAAGACAGCACACGTCGGTCCGAGCTGGAACTTCGCAGTCTCGGTTGCGGCTCCGGCTGCGCTCACCGAGCCTCCCATGCCGACAGCCTCGGAAGAACCGAACGAATCGAAGAGAACGACTTGCGGAATGTGCCGCAGCAAGCCGGCCTTGTTCTCCTGGCTCCACATCACACCGGATGAGCTGATCATCATCAGACTGCTCAAGTCGTAACGACCCGGTTCAGCCTCGAGTGCTTCGAGAATCGGACCCGCAAAAGCCTGTCCGACGATCACGAGAGTTCGTACCTTGTTTCGCTCGACCTCAGCGAGGAGCTCGTGCACGTCGAAGTGCTTTGATGGAAGTGAGACGATGCATCCTCCCATGTTGAGGGCGATGAAGCTCGAGAATTGTCCGGTGCCGTGCATCAACGGGCATGCCGAGAGAAGGACCAGCCCCGGTTGACTCGGATCAGGGCGCGATGCCAACTCCTCGAGGGTTGTAGCTGGCGGGACTCCCAAGACAGCGTTCCCACCGGCACCGAGGACATTGAACAAGTCGTCTTGACGCCACATGACTCCCTTGGGCATCCCTGTCGTGCCGCCCGTGTAGAGCAAGAGCAGATCGTCACCGCTCCTCCCCCAAGGACCCGACACGTCCTCGTGAAGGCCTACGCTTACCAACGAGTCGTAGTCGTGAGCCCAATCCGGAACCGCATCTGCGCCTTCACGCACGCAGTACCAAGCTTTGACCTTCGTAAGGCGTCCTCGAATCCCTTCGAGCACATCTGCATAGGACGAGTGGAAGATCACTGCTTCCGCATCGGCATTGTCGAAGAGATACGCGACTTCTTCGGGACCGTATCGATAGTTGGTGTTGACCGGGGCGAATCCCCCCTTGAATGCCGCCACGTAGGTTTCGAGGTACTCCGGACAGTTGGTGAGGTAGGCGGCGACTTTGCTCTGCTGTGTCAATCCTCGACTCAACATGTCCGCCGCAAGAGCGTTGGCGCGTGCGTTGAACTCACCCCACGTCACCGTCCTGTTGCCCTGCACCATGCACGGATGATTCGGCGTGCGAGCAGCGATCAGTTCGTAGGCGTCAGCAAAATTCCAGTTCGACATCGTTCCCCCATTTCACATCGGTCCACCACCCCCGTGGTCCCGTATCCACACGGTAGTTCCGCAGGCAGACGTCTCTGACATACATCTGCCTCGACTATTTCGGCAGTCCCAGAACCCGCTCTCCGAGAATGTTGCGCATCACATTCGATGTCCCGCCCATGATCGTGTACCCCGGCGCGTAGGCAAGGCCTTGAGTGACTTCGTTCCAGAGCGTTGCCTCTGGACCGAGAGTTTCGGCGACGAACTGCGCGACTTCCCACTCGTGCTCGGTACAGAAACACTTGGTCGCAGCCGAGAAGCCCGCTGGAGCCTGGTGCAAGACCTCGCGAATGACGAGAATGCGACCGATGTGGTACATCGACTCGAGTCGGGCGATCCGCTGACGTACTCGAGGATCTTCAGCATCGGCTCTGTCTCGTGCCATGCAGTAGAGCGCGTAGTTCGACACCAGTCGGTCGATTCCACCACGCTCGTGCTCGAGTTGCCTCATCGTCTGCTTGAACGCGTTGCCCTCGACACCGACGAGATTCTCCACGGGAACGCGAACATCGGTGTAGAAGACCTCGCAGAAGTGGCGATTCGTCGTCATGTCCTGAATCGGTCGAATGTCTATTCCAGGGGTGTCCATGGGGACGATGATCTCGCTGATACCCGCATGCGGAGGACCATCGAACGAGGTTCGGCAGATCAGATAGCAGTAATCGGCAACTTCACCGAAGCTGGTCCAGATCTTCTGACCATTGATCACCCACTCGCCACCGTCGCGAACGGCCTGAGTCTTCAATGAGGCGAGGTCCGAACCTGCATTGGGTTCCGACATGCCGATGCACCACGTCGATTCGCCGGTGAGGATCTTCGGCAGGAACTCTGCCTGTTGGTCAGGGCGCCCGTAGGCGATCAGCGTGGGACCCATCTGCCGGTCCGCGAACCACATCGATCCGATCGGAGCACCAGCCTTGATCAGTTCCTCGCCGATGATCAGTCGATCGATCGCAGGCCGACCTCCTCCACCGAATTCGACCGGCCAAGTGAGTCCGATCCATCCGAGAGATCCGAGTTCCGCTGCGAATTCCTTCGACCAACCATTGATCCAGGAGTCGTTCGCGCGCCCGAACTTCTCCACCGCTCGACGAGCGACCTCCGCAGCTCGCTCGCGCAGATCTTCTTGCTCCTTGGTCCACGTGAATTCCATTGGGTTCCCTCGATGAGTTCAATCGCTCGATGCGCACACGGTGGCACCAGCGTCGGTCCACCCGACCATTGTGGCCTCATCGGAAGGTCGATTCGTGATCCGGGCGGCAGGAACTGCCCGTGCGTCGCCTCAGTGGTTGTGCATGTGTTCGGTCACGATCAGCCGGTCGCCGACTCGTGCAAGTCCTATCCCGAAGGTCTCGAGGAGGTTTTCCGGAGTCAGAACCGCTCCAGGCGGCCCATCTGCAACGATGCGTCCGGCAAGCAACAAGATCCGATCGCAGGTCGATGCCTCCGAGACGTCGTGGGTGGCGATCACCACTGCTGCTCCCCGGGATTTCTCGCGAGCGATGGCATCGAGATACGCGGTTCGACCAGGTGCGTCGAGCCCGGTCGTCGGCTCGTCGAGCAAGATGAGACGCGCGCGACGAGCGAGCACTTGAGCAAGTCGAACTCGCTGACGTTGACCGCCCGAAAGGTCCCTCAGCGGTATGAGAGCGAGATCTTCGATCTGCATGGCTCGCATTGCCTCGTCCACCAGTTCATCGTCGATGCGCGAACGCTTCCGCCATCTCGAGCGCTGATCGAACCGACTCATCCGCACGACGTCGACGACCCGCATCGGCAGTGACAGGGCATTTCGGTGGTACTGCCCGAGATATGCGACCTCTGCCGTCGTCTCGCCGACGGCACGGCCCAGAATCTCCGCGGATCCTTCGATCGGGGGAATCAGACCCGCAAGGGTTTTGAGCAACGTCGACTTTCCCGATCCGTTGGAGCCGACCAACGCCACCGACCCACCAGCGACGAGATCGGTGTCGATTCCGGCAACGACGACATTGGTTCCGTAGCCCACAGAAAGATGATGGGCACACACGATCATCGAGGACTTCGGAGCATGGTCCAAGGTCATACATGCCTCCGAACGACCATGTCACGCGCTTTCACACCGAAGAGGACGACGAAGAAGATCGCCACTGCGCACAGGACGACGCTCGCACCGGCCGCCCATCCGAAATGGTACGACGCGAGCAATCCGAAGTAGGACGAGATGACGCCGACCACAGTCGCCACAGCCATCATCGTGCCGATGCGACTTGCAACGAGTGCCCCCGTCGCAGCAGGTGCGAGCAACAGGCCGAAAACCAGCAAGGTTCCAACTGCTTGAAACGCCACCACCACAGTCCCAGCAACGAGACCCAGAAGCAAGAAGTAATGGGCTCGCACTCCGAAGCCCATTGCCTGTGCGAGATCCTCGTCGAAACTGGACACCAGAAGAGCTCGCGATGTCGCTGACACGATGACAACCGCGATCACGAGACTCACAGCAAGCATGATCAGATCAGTGCTGTCGATTCCAAGGAATTCACCGAAGAGGATCGACTCCAAGTCCCCTGCAATGCGGCGGGAGCTCGAGACCAAGACGACTCCGAGTGACAGCAGGCCGACGAAGAGAAGTCCGATTGCGGAGTCATTCGACAGGCGAGATCGCGACGTGATCACTCCGATGCCCGCAATCATCGTGACAGATGCAATCCCAGCGCCGACCAGAATCGGAGCTCCGACGATCGCCGCAATCGCAACTCCGGGCAGCACTCCGTGAGCCAGAGCATCTCCGATGAAGGCCAATCCCCTGAGAACGACATAGGTGCCGACAATCGCTGCCAAAGCGGACAACAGCACTCCTGCGAGCAGAGCTCGCTGCATGAATTCGTTGTCGAGAAACGGTTCGATCATGCGCAATGAATCACTTCTCGAGAGCCGACACGATCGTCGTGACGAGCATCTCGATGAACTTCATGTAGGTGTCCGCTCCCATCCCGAGCTCGAGTGACTCCTCAGGAATGAAGTGAGTCGAGATCTCCACGACTTCAACGTTCAACTCATCGGACAGCACCCGAGTCGATGCAGACGAGGTGCCGAGTTCGGTGAAGATCACCCGAACACCCGCTCGTTCGACAGCGTCTTTCACGGCCGACAGATTGGCAGCCGAAGCCTCTGCTGCAGTCGACAGTCCGGGGATGATCGTGCCGACGATCTCGAATCCGAAACGGTCGGCGAAGTACCCGAGTGATTCGTGCCCGGTGACGAGAACACGACGATCAGCAGGAAGTGCGTCGACGATGTCGAGCATGTCCTGTTCGAACGTCAGCAACTTCTCGGACAGCATGAGTGCACGATCTCCGATGTCCAATCCGAGATCCGTGATCGCATCACCGAGGTCCTGTACGACTTCGGCCATGAGTCGCGGATCGGTCCAGAAGTGGGGATCACCCTGTGCATGCGTGTGTCCGTCGTGTGGCTCTGTCGCTGATTCGCCACCGTGATCCGAGTGATCAGCATGATCTCCATGCACATCAGTTGCGGTTTCGTCCTGATGCACATCCTTCGCTGCCGGCGCATCATCCTCGGCAATCGCGTGGACCTCGATGTGATCCGTTGCCTCGAAAATCGCAATCCGGTCCGCGCGAGCGCCCGCGAGACTCTCCTCCAGTTTGGATTCGAGCCGGAGGCCATTGACGACGATGAGATCGGCTGAGTTCAATCGTTCGATGTCCCTGGCAGATGGTTCGTACAGATGTGGATCGACGCCATTGGGAATCAGAACGACGACATCTGCATCGGCGCCCACGATTTCCCGCGTCACAGATCCGAGAACGCTGTTGGAGACCACGATGGTCGGCTTCGAGCCGACTGACTCGGGTGCTGAGGACGAGGAGCAACCAACCGGTGCCACAAGAGCCGTGCACACAGCGACGACACGAATTGTGGGCCGAGACGATGACGGAAGTAGGAGAGCCATGCGGTGAGGCTAGCACAAAATGGTAATTATTCTCATTTTGTCCCCGATTTCCCGCTCCCTCCGCTCTGTCGGACCGATGGCCACCGTGACGAACTACCGTCAGAGCCATGGTGTCCGCTTTCCTCCATCCCTTCGCCAAACCAACTCGCTCCGAGTTCGTGTCGCTGGTGCGAGGCGAGGGATCTCTCGTCTTCGATTCCCATGGAAAGCAGTACATCGATGCCATGGCGAGCCTGTGGTACTGCGCAGTCGGTCACGGTCGTCGGCAGATCGCCGACGCGATCAAGGCCCAAGCGGAGACACTGGCTGCATACTCGACATTCGACCCGTTCACGAACCCGCCCGCTGAATCGTTGGCACTCAAACTCTCGCATCTCAGTCCCCTCCCCGACAGTCGAATCTTCTTCACGTCATCGGGATCGGAATCCGTCGACACGGCAATGAAGATCGCCCGCCTCACTCATGTTCGGCAAGGCGACGCTGAGCGCACGGTGATCATTTCGCGCGAGCGCGGCTACCACGGTACGAACTACGGCGGAACCAGTGCTCAGGGCATTCCTCCCAACCGCGAGGGCTATGGCCCGTTGGTGGGTGACGTCATCCAGGTGCCTGCAGACGATGTCGAAGCATTGGCGTCGACGATGGCCCGACACGGAGACCGCGTCGCGGCGGTCCTGATCGAACCACTTCAGGGAGCGGGCGGGGTGTTTCCACCCTCGGACGGCTACCTCGCTTCGGTTCGCCGACTGTGCGATCAACACGGTGCTCTCCTGATCTTCGACGAAGTCATCACGGCGTTCGGGCGCCTCGGTTCATGGTTCGCCGCCGAGCACTATCGAGTGGAGCCAGACATGATCACTTTTGCGAAGGCCGTCACGTCGGGTTACCAACCGCTCGGAGGGATCGTCGTCGGACCTCGAGTCCGTGCAGTTCTCGAAAGCGACGACTCCTTCTTTCTGCGAACCGGTTTCACCTACTCCGGCCATCCCACTGCATGTGCAGCTGCCCTCGTGAACCTCGAGATTCTCGAAGAGGAGAACCTGCTCCAGCGCTCACTGTCCATCGGCGCACGTCTCTCGAACGGCCTGCGGTCGATCGAGAGCGATGGGCTCGTCGCCTCGGTGCGCGGCGAGGGTTGTGTATGGGCGATCGCCCACAATCCTGGGAAGGATCCCGTGGCCGTCCGGGATGCCATGTTGGAGCGCGGAGTGATCACACGTGCGATCGGGACCGATACGAACACTTTCTGTCCGCCGTTCGTGACGACCGACGACCAGATCGATCAGATCCTCGACACGCTCGTCGATGTTCTCGGAAAGTGAGCCCATCTTGACCAAGGCAGTCTTCAACCCATTCGATCCGGCATTTCGTGCCAACCCCTACCCGTTCTACGACGCCTTACGCGAGCAGGATCCCGTCCATCTCACTCCCCTTGGCTCCGTTGTCCTGACTCGATACGACGACATCGGCTGGACGTTGCGAAGCGCCGACTTCAGTCGCGACATCGAAGCCAATGCCAACGAGAGCAACGACCCGACGATGCGAGCCAAGCGTGAACGACGACGCTCTCGCTCGGGAGCAAAGTCCATTCTGAATCTCGATCCACCCGACCACACCCGGCTCCGCCGTCTCGTGAGCAAGGCATTCACTCCCTCTGCGATCGAGCGACTTCGCCCGCGAATTCAGAGCCTGGTCGATACAGCTCTCGATGCTGCCGCTCAGCGAGGGGGACTGGAACTCATCGATGACATCGCCTTCCCGATTCCATTTCAAGTCATCTCCGATCTACTTGCCATGCCCGTCGACAGAGCCGACGAGATGCGAGATTGGAGTCAGGTCATCACGTTGGCTCTCGAACCCACCTCGACTCTCGAAGATCTCGACCGCACCGACGCCGCTTTCGCCGAATTGATTC
>JBDLRO010000172.1:0-4672 GCA_039800025.1 Actinomycetota bacterium
CATCGCTTCCTCATCGTAGAAGACGCGATTCGAGTGATTCGGAGCAGCCGTCATCGGATTGCGGTCATGAGGTGTGGCACCGAGGAACACCATCGCACCGGGAACATGGTTCAACACGTACCCGAAGTCCTCGGCGCCCATGACGGGATTGGGCAATTCGATGAATCGATCCGAGCCCGCCACTTCGCGTGCAATGTCTCCCGCAATTCGGGCGTAGTCGACGCTGTTCACCGTCACGTCGTATCCGTCGCGCAACTCAACAGTGACCTCGAGATCGTGAGCCCGTGCGACACCCTCGGCCACACGCTTCACCCCGTCGTGGACGAGCCGACGAGTGTGCTCGCTGATCGCGCGAATTGTTCCGTTGATCTCGGCCGTTTCCGGGATGACATTCGACGTCGTGCCCGCATGAATCTGTGTCACCGTCAGCACACCAGGATTGAAGACGTTCACCCGTCGCGTCATCATCGACTGCAGTGCTTGGACGATCTCGCAGGCGGCGGGAATGGGATCGATGGTGCGGAACGGCTCACTCGCATGTCCTCCCCGCCCGGTGACGGTGATCGACAGGGTGTCGCTCGAAGCCATGATCGGACCGCCACGTGTGCTCAGGAACCCGGTCGGCAGAGACGATGTCGTGTGGATCGCAAAGGCTCCGGTGACAGCTGATGGAGAGCCGTCGCTGAGCGGGCCGACGTCGAGAAGTCCCTCGTCCAACATGTGATTGGCGCCGTCATGGCCCTCCTCACCCGGCTGGAACATGAACAGCACTCGACCGTGCAGTTCGGACCTGCGTCCACTCAGCAGTCGCGCTGCGCCGGCGAGCATGGCGGTGTGCGTGTCGTGACCGCACGCATGCATCACATTGTCGACTCGGGAGCTGAAATCGACGCCGGTGTCCTCGGGCATCGGGAGCGCATCCATGTCACCGCGCAGAAGAATCGTGGGACCTGGCTTCGACCCTTCGAGAGATGCGACGATTCCCGATGTCGTCTCGTGCAGCGTGATTCCGAGGGAGAGTCCTTCGAGCGAGGACAGCACCTCGTCGCGAGTTCTCGGCAGATGATTACCGAGCTCTGGCCATTCATGGAGTCGACGCCTCATGGCGATGGCATCATCGAGGAGATCCCGTGCCTCGTCGTTGATGGTGGAAAGATTGGCGGCTTCGCTCATGAGAGCATCGTAGACATGGACCAGGAGGCGCCGATCAACGGGGAGAGCCCGAAAGCAGTCGAAATGCCGAATGCAGTCGAAATGCCGAATGCAGTCGAAATGGTGGACGTCATCGACGAGACCGACGTCGTGATCGACACCGTTCCTCGACACGAGATGCGTGCCAGAGTCCTGCGACATCGAGCCGTCTTCATCGTCGTGATCGATGATTCGGCGCGCGTGCTCGTTCATCGCCGATCACAGAGCAAGGACATCTGGCCCGGTTGGCTCGATTTCGCGGTCGGAGGCGTGTTGCGACCGGGCGAATCGTACGAGGAAGGCGCGATGCGCGAAGTGGCCGAGGAGATCGGGATCGATGGTGCCGAATTGGCGAATCTCGACGACGGCGAATCTCGTCCATACGACGATGACCAAGTCAGCCTGCTCGGGCGATGCTTCCTCCTGGAGCACGCAGGCCCGTTCATCTTCCGAGACGGGGAGGTCTCCGAAGCCTGGTGGGTGCCGATTCACGAACTCGAAGTACTGACCCGTACCGAACGTTTCCTGCCGGACAGCACAGCTCTGTTGCTCGATCGCTTGCTCTCGCTTCGATGACGCCGGAAAAGTTTTGACCGAAATCTGAGACAGCCGCCGCGATCCGCGTTCCCTCAGTGGTTCGGATCGAGGAGATCGTCACCACCAGTGGAACAACGATGAAGAGGGAGATGAACGATGAGTGTCGGAGGAATGATCGGGGCAGACCCGGATCAGCTGTCGAACCTCGGTGCGACATTGAGCCGTCAACGAGATTCCGTCGAGGCGATCGTCACGGCCGTGACTCAATCGTTGTCGGGAACGATGTGGATCGGACCTGCACGGCAGTCGTTCGAGACCGAGTGGACCACATCGTTTCGAACCGTGTTGTCCAAGTTGTCGGAGGCCTTCGACCTTGCCGGCCGGGACTGTGTCGTGCGGGCTGACGAACTGCGACGAGTCATGGGTCTGCGCTGACGGTTGAAGTCGTCGATCCCGCTTTTTCGACCCGTACGCTGAGGTCGTGCTGAGAGCAGAGTTCACCGTCGAGCCATTCATCGAGGGTCAACCCGGCCCGCATGTCCGTGCTGCCATTGCTGCGGTCGAAGCTTGTGGGTTCATCGTCGAATTCGGCCCGTTCGCCACTTCGTTCTCCGGTGACGAATCGAGTGTCGCATCGGCCATCGAGGCGCTCATTCGCGACGCATACGAGAAGGGTGCGACACGAGTGGCGATCCATGTCGAGCGCATTCAGGACGTTTCCAGTTCGGAGCGTCGATCGTGACGGAACGAAGTCCGGTGAACGACGAGATCGTTGCCATGTTGCAACCGCTCGTCAATGCTCTCGGCTGTTCGATCGTCTCTCCCGACGACATGGAGGTGTCGGACATCCCGATCCAATTCTCGGGTGAGGTTGTCGTGGGTGTCCGTCCTCCGGCACTGCATGGCGCGCTCGATCGGTTGATCGAGGCCGTCGAGTCCGAACTCGGATGTCGCCTCGCTCAGATGAATCGCGAGCAGAAGCAACGAGCCATCCGATTTCTCGACGAGCGCGGTGCATTCACCCTTCGGCGTGCAGTCGAAGACGTGGCAGACGCAATGGCTGTCTCGCGTATCACCGTCTACAACTATCTCAACGCACTGCATCGCTGAGATGTTCACTCAGGACGTCGGCAGGTAGTCCTGCAGCCGTCCGAGGCGGAAACCATCCTTGTAGAGGTGATAGTTGAGCGTCAACAAGTTGTCGTACAGGTCGGTTCGGAAGTGTGTGAGAAGGATGTCGCCCGGTTCGAGGGAAGGGCGATGCATGATGTCGATGTTGCCTTCCCACAATGACGAGTTCCAGAGGACGACCGCATTCAGCCCGCACGCTGCTGCGGCTCGGCGAGTGTTCTCATCGTGTGATCCATACGGCGGTCGAACGAAGTGTCCGACGACGCCCACTCGATCTCGAATGACGTCGACCATTCCGCAGATCTCGCGCTCTTGAGCGTCGACCGACATACCCTTGAGTGCCGGATGCGAGAGCGTGTGCGAGCTGATCGTGCCGCCGACCTCGAGAACGCGTGCGAAGAACTCTGGATTTTCGTTCAGCTCACCAGAGACGAGAAACAGCGTCACTGGCCAGCGGTTCTCGATGATGAAATCCATGGCTCTCTGGTCCTTGACGATTCCGTCATCGATCGTCAGGAACACGACGCGATCGGTGGTGTCCACCTTGCGAATCAACGCTGCTTTTCCGTCCACCGGCACGACGGGTGGAACGCTGTAGGTGGGAATTCCCATGGGGGGCGATGTCGTGGTCGTCGTGGAGGACGTCGTCGACGTGGGTGCCGCTGTCGATGCGGGCAGTGACGGAGAAACGGTCGACGGCGAGACGGGATTCGTCTCGGCAGAGGCTCCGTCGGAGTCGGATCCGGAGCAACTCGCGGCGACGATCAGGGCTGCACACAGCAGGATCCCTCGGAGACCGCCAGTTCGCGAGACGGTTCGCCCGCAATCCAACGTGTTCCTTGCCGGCTCGAGAGGTTCCATGACACGTGAGACTATTCCCGTTTGGAGATCATGCCCGCTTGGAGATCATGCCCGCTTGGAGATCATGCCAGGTTCGTGAATTGGTCGAGATCGGGTAGAACAGTCGTCGATGGCTCCTTTCGATTTGATCGCCTTCGATGCGGACGACACGCTGTGGCACAGCCAGGACGGTTTCGATGCTGCTGAAGCTGCCTTCCGGGATCTTCTTGCACCGCATGTTCCCCACGGCGTCGACATCGCTTCGGCCCTGGTCGCGACCGAGCGGGCGAATCTCCATGTCTATGGCTATGGCGTCAAGGCTTTCGGACTGTCGATGATGGAAGCAGCGCTGACACTCAGCCAGGGCAGGGTTCCCTCCGATGTCCTGGTGCGATTGCTCGACATCGTTCGTGATCTGCTCATGGCTCCAGCCCGAATCATGAACGACGTTCCCGAAGTTCTCGGTGATGTGGCGACATCGTTCAGGATCGTTCTCGTCACCAAAGGTGATCTCGTTCACCAGACTCGCAAACTGGCGACGAGCGGCCTCGAATATCTCTTCGATCACGTGGAGATCGTTCTCGAAAAGGACGTTCCCACGTACCGTCGCGTCTTCGACGAGTTGGGAGTCGACCCGAGTCGCGTATGCATGGTGGGAAATTCGATCAAGAGCGATGCACTGCCGATTCTGGAACTCGGCGGTTACGCGGTTCACATCCCGTATCCGACGATCTGGGATCTCGAACACGTCGAACATCCTCCGGTGAGTGATCGTTACTTCGAACTGACGAGTCTTCGTGAGCTTCCTGAGTGGCTGGAGACGATGCGGGACCGCCCGTAGACTTTTGACGTATCGACATGAGCCGACAGATCGCGCATCTCTTTTTCTCCACTCTCACACCGAGTCCGGAAGAACCAGTATCGGCTGGAGAGGCGATCTCTCGGCCGCTCATCGTTCTCTTCGTGGTCCTCG
>JBDLRO010000173.1:0-2548 GCA_039800025.1 Actinomycetota bacterium
TTCCCGATGTCGTCAGTCGAGATCTCACCGCACATGTGCGTCCTCATCGAGGTCGATCGGTCTGGATTGGTCATTGGATCTTCTCCATAAGCCGTGCAGCGAGATCGCCGCTCGATACTGATTGTTGATCCTCACCGGATCGCAGAGGCTTGATGAGGGCGGTCCCGGCTCGGACTTCGTCTTCGCCCAGGATCACGGCGTATCGTGCGCCACTCCGGTCTGCGGCCTTCATCTGGCTCTTCATACTCCTGTTGTCGAAGGCACGGTCGACGCGAAAACCTTCCCGCCTGAGCTGGTTGGTCAATCGAAGCGCTTCCGAACCCCCAGCAGTGTCGACGACGAAGACGTCGATGCCGAGGTCGGACGCCGGAAACACGCTCTCATCGTCACAGGCCAGCAGAGTGCGATCGAGACCGATGGCGAAACCGATGCCAGGCGTTGCCGGGCCGCCGAGATCTTCGACGAGCGAGTCGTATCGACCCCCGCCACCGAGAGCATTCTGCGCCGATTCGAGAGTTCCACCAGCGAACTCGAAAGTCGTCTGACGGTAGTAGTCGAGTCCGCGAACGAGCCTGTTGTCGATTCGATAGGGAATCTGCAGAAGATCCAAACCGAACAGAACCCTGTCGAAATGAGACCTGGATCTTTCACCCAAGAACTCCATGATCGTCGGGGCACCAGCGATGACCGCCTGGTCCTGTTCGCGTTTCGAATCGAGGACTCGCAAAGGATTGCGTTCGAGTGTCAAGACACTCTCCTCGGACAGATCACCGAGACGGGAACGCAGATACGCCTCGAGGGAAATGACGAAGGACCCCCTCTCGGAGGATTCACCGAGAGAGTTGACCAGAAGTGTGACTTTGCGCAATCCGAGTGCACCGAGAAAATCCCATCCGAGTGCGATTACCTCGACGTCCACATCTGGATCATCAGGTCCGAGCACTTCGATTCCCACCTGGTCGAACTGGCGATAGCGACCACGTTGGGGCTTCTCATAACGGAAGTTCGGACCCGTGTACCACACCTTCCAAGGCGTGGCGGGACGGTGTTGAACGAATGCCCGACAGATCGATGCAGTCTGCTCCGGCCGAAGAGCGACATGGCGATCCCCTTTGTCGACGAAGTCGTACATCTCCTTTGTCACGACGTCGGTGGCTTCTCCCACTCGATGAAAGACACCGATGTCCTCGAGAAGTGGAGCAATCACCTGCCCGTAGCCGGCGGAGCTGACTGTCGACCTGAACACGTCGACGAACGACGACCAGCGACCCGATTCAGGGGGAAGAATGTCCCGCATTCCTGGGCTTGTCTGGAACGAACGCACGGTTTCCAAACTACTGCCCGAGCAGCGTCCGACGAGTCACCGATTCCGGTGGACTTCCCTCTCGTGTCAGTCCTCTGATCGCAAGGGAACTGAGCGATAGGCGTCGTAGACACCATCGATCTTCTTGATCATCTTCAGGACAGCTTCGAGATGCCCGGGATCGGCCAACTCGAATTCGAACTTCATCTTGGCGACGCGGTCTCCGCCGGTATGAGTGCTGCATGCGACAATGTTCACATGCTGCTCCGACAGCGCGTTGGCCACGTCTCGAAGCAGACGTGAACGATCGAGGGCAACGACGTCGACGGACGCCCGGAACGAGGCCACGGTTGCAGACTCGTCCCATTCGACATCCACCAATCTGCTGGCTTGACCATCTGCGAAGGACTCCGCGTTGGCGCAATCCGCGCGATGAACGCTGACGCCTCGTCCTCGTGTGATGAAACCGAGGATCTCGTCTCCGGGTACCGGTGTGCAGCACTTCGACAGGCGAACAATGACGTCGTCGAAGCCTTCGACGTGAATACCGACCGAGGAACCTGCGGGCTCGTGATCGACCGACCGCCGAGTCGACGAGGCAAGCCTCTCCTCCGCGCCGTCTTGGGAGAACCTCTGTCGCATTCGCAGTGCGAACGCATGGGAGTCGACATGACCCTCCCCGACTGCTGTCAGGAACGTCTCGACCTCCACGTAATTGAGGGCTTCCATTTCCTCGGTGAACATGTCACTTGCCATGATGCGGGCCGCTGGGAGATTCGCTGCTCGTAGCTCGTTTTCGAGTTCCTCGCGACCCGACTCGATCATGTCTTCACGATGCTCCCGCAGGAACCATTGACGGATCTTGTTGCGCGCTCGAGGTGAGGCAACGAAGTCGAGCCACTCGCGATCAGGGCTCGCAGAACCGACTTTCGACGTGAAGATCTCGCAGGTGTCACCCGATTTCAGGACATGGGTCAAGGGGACGAGACGACCGTTGACGCGTGCCCCAATGCACGCATTTCCGATCTCGGTGTGGACCGAATACGCGAAATCGACGGGACATGACCCGAGCGGAAGGCCGATGACCCGTCCCTTGGGTGTGAAGACGAAGATCTCGTCCTGATCCAGGTCGCTTTTCAGACTCTCCATGAACTGAGTCGGATCAGCAATCTCGTTCTGCCAGTCGATGATTCTGTTGAGCCAATCGATGTCGGGAGTTTCCTGGTCATCCTTGTACGCCCAATG
>JBDLRO010000174.1:0-11662 GCA_039800025.1 Actinomycetota bacterium
CGAAAGAGGTCCGGGCTTTTGCCCGGACCTCTTTCGTTGTGTTCGGGTCGGGATTCGGGAGCCGGAGCGAATCTGAGCCGATGACGACGATCCCGACCAGGTCCGACTTGCAGACGGTGGATCGGTCATCACTGAACGGGAAGAGGATTCTCATTACGGTTGAGCCCGGTAAACCGTTCGAGCTTTGCCATCGAGATAGGAGTCATTCATGGAAACCACGATGTTCATCGGGCGCATCTTGTTCTCAGTCATGTTCGTTCTGGGGGGAATCAACCATTTCACCCAGGCTGAAGGTATGACCGGCTATGCACAGCACAAGGGAGTGCCCGCTGCCAAAGTCGCCAACCTCGTGTCAGGAGCTGTCCTCGTTCTCGGAGGCCTGTCGGTCATTCTTGGCGTGTACGCCGACCTCGGCGCTCTCGCTGTCAGCGTTCTGCTCATCGTCATGGCCGTGATGATGCACGACTTCTGGAAGCAGTCCGATGCTCAGGCGAAGCAGACGGAAATGATCAGCTTCTTGAAGAACATCTCCATGGCCGGTGGTGGACTCTTCATGTACGCCGTGATGGCGACCGCAGATTCCGAGTACGGCCCGGCAATCACCGACAGCCTGTTCAGCGCTGCTCGCTGATCCTTCATATCGGCTCGTGATCGGACGGTATTGGCGCGGGTGATCGTGCCGATACCGTTCCTCGCGTGCGGGACGATTCGCGAACTCATTCAGGTCACGTGAGCGAACTTGCTGCTCTGCTCTCGGACATCGTTGGAGTTGCCAACGTTCTGACGGATCCCGATGTTGTTGCCCCATATACGGTCGATTGGACGGGGCGGTATCGCGGCTCGGGTCGAATCGTCGTGCGGCCGGGTTCGACCACCGAAGTCTCCGAGGTCGTTCGCCTGTGTAGGAAGACGTCGACGTCGATCGTTCCCCAAGGTGGGAACACTGGTCTCGTTGGCGGATCCATTCCCTTTCGAGATGAAATCGTCCTCAGCACGAGGCGACTGTCCTCGATCGGCGAGGTGGACGGCATTTCGAGGCAGGTCACCGCCGGAGCAGGAGTGCCACTGTCGGTCGTCCAGCAAGCTGCACGCTCTGCGGACCTTCGCTATCCAGTGGATTTCGGAGCTCGCGACTCCGCAACCATAGGAGGTTCCACAGCCACGAACGCAGGCGGTATCTCGGTCCTGCGCTATGGGATGACGCGTCGTCATGTGGTCGGAATCGAGGCGGTTCTCGGGACGGGGGAGATCGTTTCCCACTTGGGTGGTCTGGTCAAGGACAACACCGGGTACGACCTTGCAGGATTGCTGTGTGGAAGCGAGGGAACGCTTGGCATCATCACCGCAGCACGGCTCCAACTCGTTCCCCATCACGACATGCGCACGACGGCCCTCATTGGTTTCGCCGATGTCGGGTCTGCGATGTCGATGGTCGGAGCCCTGTGTTCGACTCGAGAGGACCTCGATGCTCTCGAGATCATGTTCGATCCCGGAGTTCGTCTCGTTGTCGACGCGTTCGACCGTCGAGTCCCTTTCGCAGCTCCGGTGTACCTTCTGGTCGAGGCTTCATCCGATGAGGATCACTCGGACACATTCTCCGGATCGCTGGACGCGTCACTGGGAGTGTTGAACGTTGCAGTCGCCGCGAATGATCTACAACGTCAAGCATTGTGGCAGTTGCGCGACGAGCACACGTCAGCAATCAACACGCTCGGCCCACCGCTCAAGTTCGATGTGACGATCCCACTGGTTCGAATCACGAACTTCGTCCAATCCGTACAGCGAAGAGTTGCCGCGGTGGCTCCGGACGCGAAAACGTTCTTGTTCGGTCACGCAGCGGACGGAAATCTCCACGTCAACATCTCCGGCGTCGATCCGCACTCGACATCGGCCTCCATCGTCGAAGATGCGGTCATGGGCGAAGTGATACAGCACCAGGGCTCCGTGAGCGCTGAACACGGCATTGGCTCACAGAAGAAGCGCTTCTTGGCTCTGTCGCGCTCGCAGACCGAGATCGATGCGATGCGAGCCGTCAAACGCGCACTCGACCCCGACGGGATCATGAACCCGAACGTCCTGTTCGGGTGACGAAGTTCAGGACGTCATGCCTCCGAGACCGACGAGTCCGCGCGCAAGTTCGATCTCACCCATGTGCCGCAATCCGTGCTGGTACAGCCAGCACTCCACTCCATCGAGGACGGTGAGCCCATCGGGGCCGGCGACTCGTGCACTGAAGGTAGTTGCGATCTGCGGAGGAAAAGGACGAGGTACCACGATGCGATCGAGGTCGTCGGGAACGATGCGGTGGAGCCAATCCATCGTGCGCTGGTAGACAGCGGTCATGTACTCGGCAAACGCTTCGAGATCACCCATACGCTGATGCACCATCTCGTCCACGGTGCGGTGCTTGCCGTGGTCGTCGATCGACATGCCGATCCGTGCCTGCCAGTGTTCGTTCCACAGCGGTGGCTCTCCTGTGAGCAGCATGAACGAGGCGTCGTGAACGTTCACGTAATGGAAGAGCGCAAAGGCGATCGGCAGCACCCCGTCGCGCTCGAAGTGATTGACATGCTCGAGGTCCATCGTCGAGATCGCATCGTCGTAGAGGCTGAACATCGCTGCCATGCGACGTCGGAGGGAATCGAGGGTTAGGTGGTCTGCCATGGCATCTCCTGGAGAACGAGTGAATTCTTGTCTACTCGACGAAGCTCGACGCGACAAACACTTCAGTGCAGGGCCGGGCTGACCAGTCTTCCTGGGCGAAGATCGAGATTCGGGTCGACGAGCGCGCCGTTGCGCAACACCTCGGTTCCATTGACGAACAGGTGGCTCATTCCATGAGGTTCATCTGCCGTCAGTCGTTCGCCATCGGCCGGAAAATCACGCACACGTCGAATGGGGCCAGGGGCGACCGTGTCCGGATCGAAGACGACGATGTCGGCAAAGGCTCCCTCGGTCAGAACTCCGCGATCGTCGAAGCCGAACAAATCTGCTTGAACCTTCGTCAACTTGTGTACGGCCTCTTCGAGTGAGAGGACCCCCTTGTCGCGCACCCACGAGCCGAGGAGATCGGTGGGGAGAACCGCATCGCACAATTGACCGATGTGAGCCCCCGCATCGCTGAGACCGAGTGTGCATCCTTCTGTCCTCAAGAGTTCAGCAACCCCATCAGGATCGTCATTGGCGAGCATCGCTTTGACTCGCAACGCGAGATCGGGCTCTTGAAGAGCGAGCTCGAGGAGCTGATCGAAAGGGTCAGTCCCCGATTCGGCAGCGATGTCGGTGACTCGGCGTCCGATCACATGCGGGTTCGTCGCCGATTCCATGATTTCGAAACTGTCCCAGCGAGGGAGAAGTCCTTGGCCGTTTCGCCAACCCTCTCTGACGCGGTCTCGCCACGCGGTGTCGGCGTACGCCGCGCGTCTGTCACCGAGGGACTGTGGCATCAATTCGGCAAAGACCGGACTCGTGTTGAGAGTGAACGGCTCGACCATCGTCATCGAAAAGGCGAGAGGCCGACACGAGACCTGGGGCCAGACGCGAGCGCCACGGGCGAGACCCTGCCGATGGATCTCGACCGCTTTCAAATGTGCTCCGGTCGAGGTGGTGAGCAATGCGGTATAGGTGATGGGAGCACCCACTCGCGGTTGGATCTCGTAGCAGTCCGAGAAACTCAGGCCCTCGCCTCCATTCACGCCGATGACGCCGCGTCGCGAATCTCCGACGGCGCTGAACAGTGCCTCGAGCTCGACTCGATCCGCCCAGCGGCTGGGTATCGGTTGGCCGTCTGCGCCCCGGTGAGTGACGGCAAAACTGGTCGCAAATCCGGCGGCTCCGGCCTCCATTGCTTCACGGATCGCGATCACCATGGACTCGACCTCGTCGGCGGTCGCCGCGCGACCGACAGCTTCATCGCCCATCGCCCAGATTCTCAATGGCGTGTGTCCGATGTAGGACGCGTAGTTCAACAACGTGCCGCGCCGTCGAATGGCATCGAGGTACTCGGGAAACGTCTCGAACTCCCACGGAATTCCTGATCGCAGCGTCGCAGGATCCATGTCTTCGACCTTTTCCATCGTCTTTGCAATGAGTTCACGATCCTGTGCCCGAGTCGGAGCGATGGAAAACCCACAATTTCCCGCAACAACCGTCGTGACTCCGTGGAAGCACGAAGGAGTAAGTGCTGGATCCCAGAAGACTTGCGCGTCGTAGTGGGTGTGAATGTCGATGAAGCCCGGAGCGACGACTCGTCCAGTGACATCGACGATCGCATCACCGGTCAGGTCGGGGCCGATCTCGGCGATTCGATCCCCGACGATGGCGACGTCGGCTGCAAAGCGCGGTCTGCCCGTGCCGTCGACCACTGTTCCGTTCTTGAGAACGGTGCGAGTTTCGGAATTGGAGGAAAGCCTCTCCATGGTTCACCCTCGATGAACAACTCGTCGAGCGGTCACTTCGACTCGATCACGACTGGCAACTCGTATTGGGCTGCGACGTCAGGGCCGAGGCCGACTGGTTGGGTGTCGGCACCGAACCAGAACCGCAATTGCGCGGTGACAGCGTGCCTGATGATGGGAAATCCCTTCTCCACTGGCTCGGCTGGGGGCAAGCACCCGTCTTCGCCGAGTCGCTTCAGATTCGGCTGAGCTTCGAGCAGCGGACCGAGTCCGGATGCCATCGCCACGCCGATGATGCCGGTGCCGTTGCCGAACGTGCAGAAGTCGTCGAAACCGTTGTGACCCATTCCATCGATGATCCACAGTCGGCTCGGAGCGGGCACTGCTTCGTACGAAGGTCGGGTGGCAGTGTCAGCCGAGATCACCTGATCGAGCGCACCAGCGATGAAGAACGATGGCTTGTCGGGAAGAACCGAGGGGACTGTCGTGGTCGACGAATCCGCCGGTGCGCCGATCCCGAGAACCCCCGACGCGAGCGAGACGTACGCGTCGATTCTCTCATCGGATGCCGCCTCGACGACGGTGCGACCGCCAGCGGAGTGGCCGATCGCAACGACCTTGTCGGCATCGACTCTCGCCGAGAAGCGCGAGTCTGGATTCGACCCCTCGGCGACGATCAGGTCGAGAGTCGACAGCAGTTCGGTGATGCTCGTCGACCGGTCTCCGACCGGCGTGCTCAGCGTGTGATACAAGTCGCGAGACCAATGGTCGGGTGCTGCGACGATCATGCCCCAACTCGCAAGGTGGGACGTGAGGAAGGTGCTCTGAAAGCGAATCCCACTCGCTCCATGGCTGAACAGAACCACCGGGAACGAGCCATCTGCAACTTGCGCATCGCGACCGGCTTCGTACTCGTAGCTCGCTGGGACTTCTGCAGTGAGGAGGTCGCGTATGGCCTCTGGAACGAAGTCGCGTACGTCATAGGCGTCGGTCCCGGTCGTTCCTTCGACTGCCGGGTACCAAACCTCGACCTTGTTTCCTGCCTCGAGTTCCAGCGTCGTCACGCCGACCGGGTACGAGCCTCGTTCGACATATGACTGCGCCGCTACTGAGGGATCAACGACTTCGAGAACCGAACTGTCCGAAGAGGCGGAAGCCTCGCTGGATGTGGCGCTATCGCTGGAGCCTCCGCAGGCCGAGGCGGTGAGAGCAAAGATTCCGAGGAATAGAACGCGTGATTTCTTCATGTCCGAGTTTCCCATGCGGATCGGGTCTGCGACCATTTCTGAGTGGGCGAATGACGGGCGTGGGCAAGCGAATGATGGTGGATGCGGAACATCGATGAAGTTCTTCGAGGGGGTCGGCTAGGCTCGGAGTCTCCGTTCGGTTCGCTGATCGGTTGGCGACGTGGCCGAGTGGTTTAGGCAAGGGCCTGCAAAGCCCTCCACCTGGGTTCGATTCCCAGCGTCGCCTCTCTACGAACTCAACCGTAAAAGGTTTTGAGGTCGATTTCGACGGGAAAATACCATCCGCCTTTCTTGGTGCGTCGCGCCGCAGGCATGTCGGGACGATGGTTGATCCCCGAGTAGTGGGCGATGGCGCTTCGTCGTTCCATCCCGGGGACGCGTGGCAGGGAGCCACGGTGCATCAATCGTCCGTGCCAGATCAGCACGTCTCCTCGGCTCGGCGTGTGAGTCACGACATTGTTGCCACGTTGGGCAATTTCGGCTTCGAAAAGTGGAGTGAGGATTCGTTCCGAATGTTTGGTCCAGATGTGGTCTCGCTCATGAGGTTCGAGAGCCGAGAGGATCTTCTCACGAGTGACTTGACGCCATCGATGCGAACCGGGGACGTATTGGAATGGGCCCGAGTCGGGGCTGATGTCATCGAGAGCGATCCACGCGGCTGCGTAGAAGTCGCCGACGTGTTCGGGATTGAGGTACGAGTCCTGGTGCCAATCGCGCTCGGTGCTTCTCCAACCTGTGAGATTGAGGTGGACTCCCGCTGGTTCACCGATCAGCGACTCGAGGAGCTCGGCCAGAGGTCGGTAGGAAAAGAAGTTCAGGACTTCTTTGTGGCGCATGTACGGGACGGGGTCGTGCCAGCCGCCTGGTCGATCCTTGTTGTGCTTCAGCCAATACTTCTCATACCTTCGCATCACCTTCTCGGGCATGAACGATTTGGCGATGACGACGCCGTCTGCATTCCAGTCGGCTGCGGACGGCGGTGGGGCTGGAACAGTCAGATCTTCGAGAGTGAAGGACACGGAGCGAACCATACTGATCGAGTGGAGTCTCGATCGCTGCGCGTGATCCATCAGCGCAGATGGTTTTGTCACCTTGATAAGGGAGCTCGACTCTGGGGGTCCCGACCGCTGTTGTGATCCAAGAGGGGAAAGTTCGATGACGCCATCTAGGGTTCGACGTGTAGGGGCTTCGACGAACACGGAGGTCGTGGTGCGAGTTCGATTGGGAATTGCTCTGGTGGGCATGGTCACGTTGGCAGCGTGCGGAGGGTCCGGGTCTTCCGGGCGTTCTGGTGGATCGAGTGACATCGCAGACAAGACGGATGTGCGACGTGCAGTCGTGCGAATCGTGGCTGAGGGAAGTTTCCGCGATCCCGATTTCGGTCAGATGGCGTTCTCGGGTAGCGGTACGGGATTCCTCATTTCCGAAGACGGACTGATCGTGACGAATCAGCACGTTGTCGAAGGTGCGGGAAGTCTCGAGGTGTACCTCGAGGGGGAAGATCGACCGAAGAACGCGCGAATCCTGGGTGTATCGGAGTGCGACGACCTTGCAGTCCTCGATCTGACCGGTGGCGGCTACTCCTTCCTCGACTGGTATCGAGACGAAACTGAGCCCGGTCTCGACGCCTGGGCCGCAGGATTCCCGCTCGGCGATCCGGAGTACTCCTTGACTCGTGGCAGCGTCGTGAAAGCGAGAGCAGACGGTGACACAAACTGGTCCTCGATCGATTACACGATCGAGCACGACGCGAACATTCAGCCGGGCAATTCTGGTGGGCCGTTGGTGTCCGAAGATGGCCGTGTCATCGGCGTCAACTACGCCAATTTCGATGCGGGAACGGGAACATCGCAATTCTTCGCAATCCCAGCAGCACTTGCCGAAGAAGTTGTCGAGGAACTCGCTACTGGCCAGGACCGAGAAGCGATCGGAGTCAATGGGTTCGCATTCACCAGCGAGGACTACGCAGGTTTGTGGGTGAGTGGGGTTCGTGCGGGAAGTCCGGCCAGCAACCTCGGCATCGAGCCGGGGGACATCATCATCGAACTCGCTGGTCGTCCAGTGGTCACCGAGGAGGACGTGTCCGAGTATGGCGCGACCAAAGCTGGCTACTGCGATGTTCTGCGAACGCAAGGTTCGGATCGGCCGATGGCAGTCTCCATCTTGCGTTTCGACACCGGTGAAATCCTGAGCGGTGAGTTGAACAATCCTGAACGGCCTCTCACGGTCGATGTCTCGATCTCCGATCAGATCACCGATGAAGCGCCTGCGCCGGGTGAGGAGGCCACATTCGAGTACGAAAAGATCACCGACGACACCGAGAGCGTCGAAGTCGAAGTGCCTGCGAACTGGACGGATCGCAGTGGAAGTTCGATCGACTTCCTCGGTTTCACGCTGCCCGCAGTGTCGGCTTCCACCGACTTGCAGGAGTTCTTCAATACGTGGAGTACACCTGGAATTTCGGTGATCGCCGCTCCTGAACTCGATTCGAGCAACTTCGAGTCGACTCTCGAGTTCTTCGCACCGGAAGCTTGTGACTATCTCGGTCGGGACGTCTTCGAGGGACACGATCTGATCGGCGAATTCGACGTCTATGTCGACTGTGACGGAGTGGACGGAATGTTCTACGTCGTG
Organism: Actinomycetota bacterium; assembly: GCA_039800025.1. Taxonomy (GTDB): domain Bacteria; phylum Actinomycetota; class Acidimicrobiia; order Acidimicrobiales; family Ilumatobacteraceae; genus Casp-actino8. The sequence continues at coordinate 8,279 of JBDLRO010000174.1, forward strand.
GGGGCTTTCTACGACGTCTATTACGAAGCGATGGTGATCGTGCTCGCACAGGTGAGCGACGAGTCCGAGCTCGAAGTCATCGATCAGGCTCTGAACACGTTGTATCTGCCCTGACGGCTCGGAAACTCATTCGCCGAACACTCGGCGGGTATAGGAGTTCGCAAACGTGCGCATCGGGTCGAGTCGTGATCGAGCAGACATGAACTCGTTCCAACGCGGATAGAGACTGGCGAGTTCATCGGCTGAAAGGTCGTGCATCTTCCCCCAATGGGGGCGACCCTGGTAGTCCGCCATGATCTCGGCGACGTCTCGGAAATACGAAGTGTGATCCATTCCCCTGTACATGTGAACAGCGATGTAGGCGGTCTCTCGCCCCGACGCGGTCGATAGTGGAATGTCGTCTGCGGCGGTGAAGCGAACTTCGACGGGGAAACTCACGAGATGGCCCTTGGTCTCGATCATGGTCTTGATCCGTCTCAGGACTTCGGCACAGTGTTCGCGGGGAATCGCGTATTCCATCTCCACGAATCTGACAATTCGCTGACTGGCGAACACACGAAAACTGTCGTCGACATAGGTGGTCTGGCCAGAAGAGGGAAGCGCTGTGGCAAGTCGCGGAATCCACTGGGGACGGAATCGACCTGCCCGACACACTGCACCGAACGCAACGTTTTCGAGAATCGTCTTCTTGTACCAATGTCCGATCGGATTCACTCGCGACAGCGGCTCATCGGTGCGATTGTTCTTCTTGGTCAGAACCCATTCGGTATGTGGAATCCAGAAGAACTCGAAGTGATCGTTGGAGTCGACGTGCTCATCGAGATCGTCGAGAATGCGCTCGAGTCGGTCGGCTCCTTCCTGGGCTCGCAGTCGAAATGCCGGCACGACGTCGAGAGTCACCTGAGTCGCGATGCCGAGGGCTCCAACGCCGACTCGTGCAGATGCAAGGAGATCTGCGTTCTGGGACGCGTCCATGTCGACGACGCTCCCGTCGCCGGAGACGAGAGTCATCCCCGAAATTCGCGTGGCGATTCCGCCGAGCAGACGACCCGTTCCATGAGTCGCAGTCGACACAGCACCTGTGATCGTCTGATACGCGATGTCGCCGAGATTCGGCAACGCGTATCCGAGACCGTGCAAAAGATTGTTGAGATCGTCGATGGTGATACCACCTTCGACGGTGACACGGTGGGCTTCTCTGTCGACGGCGATGAGTCGCGACATCTTGCGGAGATCGACGAGGTGCCCGGAGGTCAGAGCGGCGGGAGTGAAACTGTGTCCGGATCCGACTGCTTTGACGGTTTCACCGGCTGCCACTGCTCGAGAAACGATCTCGCTGACATCGTCGGCTGACGTCGGAAAGTGGATGTCTGCGGGCCGGCACGATTGATTGCCAGCCCAGTTCGTCCATGAACGGGAACGGGAACTGCGGGGAGCAGCGACCCGATTCGCTGTCGAGCGAGACGTCGAACCGTGCGCATTCAGGTTCAGGAGGGAGCGAAAGTTGTTCATCACAGACGTGCACGGATCTTATGCTGGAGATCCCGACGGACGTCGGCTGTGCGGCGCCATCTGCGTATTTGTCCGGGCAGATTCGTGTGCATATGGTTTGCCGATGTCGACTTTCCCTGCTTTCGTGTTCTCCAATGACCGTGACGATCCGACTCGTGGCGTTCAAGAGGTCGGTCTCGACAGCATCTCCCCAGATGGAGTCCTGATCGAGGTCGAATGGTCGAGCGTCAATTACAAGGATGGTCTCGCATCGACAGTGTCGGGAAAGGTCGCCCGGCTGTCACCGTTGATTCCGGGAGTGGATCTCGCTGGCAGGGTGGCGGAAAGTTCGAACGGTTTCTCTGCAGGCGATCCTGTCATTGCTCATGGGTACGACATCGGTACCTCGCGCCACGGTGGGTACGCCCGGTACGCGCGGGTTCCCGCCGAGTGGATCGTGCCTCTGCCCACTGGTCTGACGACTCGAGAGGCGATGGTGGTCGGAACCGGTGGGTTCACCGCTGCTTTGTCGGTCATCGCCCTCCAACGCTGGGGAGTCCGACCGGAGGGCGGTCCGGTTCTCGTCACGGGAGCCTCTGGAGGAGTCGGGAGTATGGCGGTGTCGATGCTGGCCGGTCTCGGTTACGAAGTCGCTGCGAGCTCTGGCAAGCCTGAAGCCTCGGATTACCTACGGGGTCTCGGTGCGAACACCATTCTCGATCGGTCGACCTTGGCCGACGACGACGGACGACCATTGCAGACGATGGAGTTCAATGGTGCAGTGGACTGCGTCGGGGGATCGACTCTGGCAAACCTTCTCAAGCGGCTGAAGTACGGGAGTGCGGTTGCTGCCAGCGGCCTGACCGGTGGTTCGAGTCTGCCGACAACTGTGATTCCGTTCATCCTCCGAGGTGTTGCACTGCTGGGTATCGATTCGGTTCAAACTCCGATGGGCGTGCGGATCGAGACCTGGCGGCGGATCGCCACAGACCTCAAGCCCGCGGGTCTCGATGCGATCGGCCATTCGATCGACCTCGGCGACCTCGATCAGGTGCTGACGACGATCCTTGGCGGCGGGGTCACGGGACGCTACGTCGTGGCACCCACTGCTCCCGCTCGAAGCGCGATAGCCTGACCGACACGGTATGGGTGATCGCTGAATGACGTCTTCGACCGCCTCGACCGTGCTCGTTCCGGGGACCCACCTGATGTCGGGTCTATTGGGCTCTCGAGATCAGTATTTGCGTCTCGTGGAAGAAGCATTCCCGGATGTTGCGATCGCCGTGCGAGGGAACGAGGTCTCCATTTCGGGTCCATCGGCTCCCACCGTCGTGAAGTTGATCCAGGAACTGGTCGTTCTGCTCGAAACGGGTGAGCCGATCGACGATGGCGTCGTACGGCGCTGCATTGCGATGGTGCGTGGCGACGAGAGTCCCAGTTCGGTTCTGACCGACGACATCGTGCGCGGGGCGAGGGGTCGGGTCGTTCGGCCCAAGACGGGTGGGCAGAAGCGCTATGTGGATGCGATCCGTCGAAATGTGATCACCTTCGCCATCGGACCTGCGGGAACTGGCAAGAGTTGGCTCGCAGTTGCCATGGCCGTCCAGGCATTGCAGAGCAAGTCCGTGCAGCGAATCATCCTCACTCGACCGGCGGTCGAGGCTGGAGAGCGACTCGGATTCCTTCCCGGCGACCTGATGGCAAAGATCGACCCCTATCTGCGTCCCTTGTACGATGCGCTCTACGACATGCTCGACGGCGATGGGGTCCAGAAGCTTCTCGAGAAGCAGGCTCTCGAGGTTGCTCCGCTCGCATTCATGCGCGGTCGTACTCTCAACAACAGCTTCATCATTCTGGACGAGGCTCAGAACACGACGGCCGAGCAGATGAAGA
>JBDLRO010000175.1:0-8903 GCA_039800025.1 Actinomycetota bacterium
GCCGATCACTCCGAAGAGATCGTTGGGCAACTCGTCGGCCTGATTGATCCTGTGGACCCGAGGACAGCCGGCTTCCCGCGCCAGACGCTCCAACGCTCGAGTATTGGACGAGTTCGCAGAGCCGATGACGATGATGGCGTCGCAGCGAGGAGCCATTGTCATCAGCGCCGACTGGCGGTTGGTCGTGGCGAAGCACAAATCACTGCGGCCAGGAGCCCACACGTCTGGAAATTTCTCCCGCACGCGCACCGCAACATCGGTCCAATCCCGATGAGACAGTGTTGTCTGAGCCAGAAGGGCGACTGGAGATTCGAATGACGGGAGTGCATTCACTTCTTCGACCGTTTCGACACGGGTGATGGAATCAGGAGCGACTGCCATCGTGCCGACCGCTTCTTCGTGACCCTCGTGACCGACGTAGATGATGCGAAAACCCTTGCCTGATCGAACCTTCACCTCATGGTGAACCTTGGTCACGAGCGGACAAACGGAATCGACGACGAGAGATCCCCGCTGTTCAGCCGCTGAGACGACTTCAGGCGCAGACCCATGTGCCGAGAGCATGATCGGTCTTCCTCGCGGAACGCTCGACATGTCATCGACGAAGATCACACCGAGGTTTTCGAAACGTTCCACCACCAATTTGTTGTGGACGATCTCGTGATAGCAGTAAATCGGCGCTTCGTGGCTTCTCACCATCCACGCAAGGGCTTTGATCGCCATCTCGACTCCGGCGCAAAAGCCTCTCGGAGCTGCGAGAAGAACTCGATCGACATCCACCCGGACAGAATACTCGTGGACAAGAGCAGGTGTTCGAGCACCGGTAGCCTCGAAGCATGCGTGTCACAGAGACGACCCCGACGGTCGTTGCGGTTTCACCGGGATCGGTGGCCGAGCGTGAGGGAATCCGAGCACGCGACGAAATCCTCTCGGTCAACGGTCTCGTTCCTCGTGACGTCATCGAATGGCGCATGCTCACGGATTCGGCGTCAGTCGATATCGAGGTCAACCGAGGCGGTCTCAGTTACGAATTCACCATCGAAAAGAATGAAGGAGAGGCTCTGGGACTCGAAATTTCGAGTGCTGTGTTCGATCGGGTCAGAACTTGCGACAACCACTGTCCGTTCTGCTTCATCCATCAACTGCCGCCCGGAATGCGAAAGAGCCTGTATCTCAAAGATGACGACTACCGGCTGAGTTTTCTATACGGAAATTTCACGACATTGACTCGATTCACAGAGGCCGATCTCGAGAGGATTCTCGTCGACGGTCTGTCGCCGTTGAATGTGAGCATCCACTCGACGGATCCTGCACTGCGAACGACACTTCTGCGCAACGCACGAGGTGCGGTGAGCCTTCGTTGGCTCAAACAACTCCTCCAACACGGTGTTCGAGTCAACGGTCAAGTCGTTGTGTGCCCCGGTGTGAACGACGGAGCAGCACTGAACGAAACGCTGACAGGAGTCCTCGACGACTTCCCTGAACTGAACAGCGTTGCAGTGGTTCCACTCGGTATCAGCGCCTTCAATACCGAAAGCACGATGCGGGCTCATCTGCGCGAAGAAGCCGTTCGCGTGGTCGACATCGTGGAGAGCTGGCAGGACATCTTTCACGGACTTCTCGGGCGGCCGGTCGTCTTTGCAGCCGATGAGTACTACATCATGGCGGGACGACCGTTTCCCTCTGCAGATAGATATGGATCCTTCGATCTTCACGAAGACGGGATCGGGATGGCGAGGGCTTTCGAACTCGAATTCTCGGGATCGAAAGCCACGCCGAGCGGTACGGAGAGCGGCTTCTTCGCCTGGGTGGATGGAGCCCCAGCTCAGGGGTACCGTGCCGTGCGGAATCCGGCTGGTGACACAGCACTGCGTCAATCGACTTGCTCCTCATCGGGGGAGTCCACCACCCGCATCGTCAACTTACGAATGAAGCAGAACTCGCTGCCGCGACCCATTGGGATTCTGACCGGGGAGTACGGAGCCGTCGTTCTGCGTCCTCTCATCGAGAATCTCGATCGAGAAGATGTTCGGGTCATACCCGTCAGAAATACGTTCTTTGGAGGAAACATCGCTGTCACTGGACTGCTCGTCGGGCAAGACATCGCACGGGCGCTGCGAGATCAGCCTCGATCCGACCGATACCTGCTTCCCGATGTGTGTCTGTCCGACGGTCGCTTTCTCGATGGCACAACCGTCGAGGACCTTCCATTTCCAGTCGAAATCATCCCGACAGATGGCATTGCTCTTCGCAGGGCTCTGGAGTCATGACGATGCAGGCGATCGATACCGATACCCAGAGCAACTTGTCCACTGTCGTCATCGTCGGGCGTCCGAACGTGGGCAAGAGCACACTTTTCAATCGCTTCGTCGGAGAACAGGCGGCAATCGTCGAAGACCGTCCAGGCATCACGCGCGACCGGAAGGAAATGACCGTCGAGTGGCTCGGACAATCATTCCTTCTCGTCGACACTGGTGGCTGGATGCCTAAGGGGAGCGAACTCGACGCAAAGGTGAGCCGACAAGTCGAGAAAGCCGTTCGAGCTGCGGACCTCGTGCTGTTCGTCGTCGACGGTTCGGTTGGAGTCACAGACGATGACGAGGCCATCGCAACCTGGCTTCGCAGAAGCGGCGTACGCGTGCTTCTCGTCGTCAACAAGGCTGACAACGACAGGCGAGAAGCTGAGCGTTGGGACTTCCTCTCTCTCGGCGTGGGGGATCCATATCCAGTGAGCGCCTTGCACGGACGACGAGCCGGTGATCTTCTCGATGAAGTGCTCGAAGCTCTCCCCGAAGGTGAAGCAGACGAAATACGCAGTCTCGAGTCCGTGAGTTCTGCGCAAGAAGTCCCGGACAAGACGCCCAAGGTGGCACTCGTCGGTCGCCCGAATGTCGGCAAGAGCACGCTTTTCAATCGTCTCGTCGGTGAGGATCGATCAGTCGTTCATGACATGCCGGGTACCACCCGCGATTCGGTCGACACTCTTGTCGACACGCCTGATGGTCCTGTCTTGTTCGTCGACACCGCAGGAATGCGTCGACGTTCTCGAATCGACGACTCTGCGGAGTACTACTCCTTGGTTCGAGCACTGCGGTCGATCGATGATGCCGATGTCGCACTGTTCGTCATCGATGCGACACAGGGCATCACTGCCCAGGATCAGCGACTCGCTGAGCGAATCGATGCGGCGGGTTGCCCGATCGTCCTGATTCTCAACAAGTGGGATCTGATGACGTCAGAGGAAGCCCGAGATGAGATCGATTCGCAGATCGCTCGGAAATTGGCTTTCGTCGACGGCGCACCTGTCCTCAAGATCTCGGCCATGTCGGGACGGGGTGTCCATCGGCTGCGGCCGGTTCTCCAAGAGGCGATCGATCAATACCACCGCCGTATTCCGACGAGAGACGTCAATCGGGTGCTCGCCGATGCCCAACAGCGTCAACCTGCAGGCGGCGGCGCAAAAGTTCTCTATGCCGTGCAAGGCGCCACTGATCCACCGACCTTCACCCTCTTCGTCAACCGAGATCTCCCTCAGCCGTATCTCAGATATCTCGAGCGGAGTATCCGTGAGGCGTTCTCCTTCGGTTCGACTCCGCTCAAACTGCGTGTTCGACGTCGGAGTGAGTGACGATGCCGTTCTGCACGACATGTGCTCGCTATTGGACTCCAACTGCCATGGAACCGGACGGCTCGTGTCCCGTTTGCCATCGAACCATCGACACGACTTCGACTGCGAGCAGCTCGAAGTCGTCTCGAAACAAGGAGAAGATCGACCTTCGCGCTCTTGCTGCTGGGAGTTCCGACGAAGACGTATCGGCTCCTTGGCACTTCAAATTGCTCGTTTCAGGACTGGTTCTCTACCTGGGTTGGCGGGTCGTGGATCTCTTCATCTGACGCAAGGACGATAGGATCGGTCCCTGACTCCGCCTGATGGTGGCGGAGAAGCAACTGAAAACGGGCTGTGGCGCAGCTTGGTAGCGCGCTTGACTGGGGGTCAAGAGGTCGCAGGTTCAAATCCTGTCAGCCCGACGAGTTCGAGTGCCGAAACCGACCCACTACCGTATGTCCATGTCGTCACGCACACTGTCGGAGTCCGAATCGAAGAAGATCCTCGCATCGTACGGGATCCCATTCGCTCAGGAGCGTGAGGTTCGTACGGCCGCACAAGCGGCCGAAGCAGCGAGAGAACTCTCGTTTCCGGTCGCGATCAAACTTTGCGGCGACAGCATTGCCCACAAATCGGAGCGCGGGCTCGTTCGTCTCGGCATTCGAAGTGAAAGCGACGCCGAACGGGCTGCAAGCGATCTGCTCGGAGCTGCGCAGCCAGAGGATGGTGATGTGACAGTTCTCGTCGCGCAGATGATCGACGGAAAGAGAGAGCTGATCGCCGGCATGGTCGACGATCCCCAGTTCGGGCCGAGCATCATGCTCGGAGTCGGAGGAGTCCTGGCAGAGGCAATCGCCGATGTGGTCTTCCGACCGGTACCACTCAGTACCGATTCCGCGTTGTCGATGATCGATGGTTTGAAGACGCACAAGCTCCTCGGTCCATTCAGAGGCGAAGAACCCGTGGACCGCACGGAGCTCGCCAACGTGCTCGTTGGCCTGTCACTCGCCTATGAGTCTGATCCGAACATCTCGAGTATCGATGTGAATCCAGTGATCATCCGTTCCGATGGTTCGCCAGTCGCAGTAGATGCTCTCGTGGAGATGGGCTCGGCGTCCAGCAGCACGACATCCGATGTCGCCGCTACGTACGAAAAGGACGCTTTTTCAGCGCTCTTCGATCCAAAGGGCATTCTTGTCGCAGGAGCTTCGAGCCACCCCGGAAAGTTCGGCTTCGTCTCTTTGCACAACATCCTGGCATCCGGCTACGCGGGAGCGATCGGAGGAACGAACCTTCAGGGCGAAACTGTCCTCGGCATCGAAACTGTGACGAGCGCTTCCGACATTCCCGAAGGCTCGTACGACATGGTTCTCGTTTGCACTCCCGCTTCGTCCAACATCGAATTGCTGAGACAGTGTGCTGCGAAGGGAATCCGTGCCGCCTTCGTGACTTCTGCTGGCTACGGAGAAGCCGGCGATGCGGGCGTCATTGCCGAGCGTGAGCTCGTCGCAACTGCCCGGGAGCTGGGAATTCTTCTCGCGGGTCCAAATGGACAGGGTGTCGTGTCGACTCCCTCGCAGATGTGTGCACAAATCGTCGCCCCGTATCCACCTGCTGGTCGAATCGGCGTCGCCAGTCAGAGCGGAAACTTTGTGTCGAGCTTTCTCAATTGGTCGAGAGCAACGGGAATCGGAATCAGCCGGGCGGTTTCTGCGGGAAATGCCGCTGCAGTCGGAGTTGCGGACTACCTCGAATTCTTCGCAACCGATCCTCTCACCGACGTCGGACTTGCGTATGTCGAGGGAATCGTCGATGGCCGCCGATTGATGAACCGATTGTCGAAAGTCAGCCAGGACAAACCTCTGGTTCTCGTCAAAGGTGGAGCATCCGCGATCGGAGCCCGCGCCGCTGCATCCCACACCGGCGCGCTCGCAGCGAATGACAAAGTGTTCGACGGCTTTTGTTCAGCAGCCGGCATCACACGGGCACGAACGGTCGAGGAAGCCTTCGAGGCTGCTGCAACTTTTGCCACTCAACCTCTTCCTCAAGGTCCCAACGTCGTCATCTTGACGACTGCGGGAGGTTGGGGAGTCGTGACGTCGGACGCCATCGAGGCTGAAGGAGATCTGATTCTGATGGACCTTCCTGATGATCTACGCGCAAGTATCGACGAACTCCTGCCTCCGCGTTGGAGCCGCTCGAATCCGATCGACTGTGCTGGCGGTGAGACTCGTGACACGATCCCCACGATTCTCGACTTGGTCTCCTCGCATCCTGATGTGCACGCTGTGATCTACTTGGGCATTGGTATCCAGTCGAATCAGGCTCGTCTGATGCGTGAAGGGGGATACTTCCCGGATTACGGGATCGACCGGATCGTCGCCTATCACGAGCGCCAGGATCAGCGATTTGCCGAGGCTGCCGACGAGTGCTCGAAGAGGAGCGGCAAACCCATCCTCGTGGCTTCTGAACTCGCTGTTGCGGACCCTGACAACCCCGGTCCAGCGACGGTTCGGGCGACCGGTCGCATGTGTTATCCGAGCGGCAACAGAGCTGTCGTCGCCTTGGCTCATCTCTATCGCTACCAGCGACACATCGAAGCGCGAGGTTCGAGAGTATGACCGACCCCTTCGGTCATACGCGACCCGCGCGACCGAGAGCTGCAGCAACCACAGGGCAGCTGCCGAGGCAACGCATCAGGAAGAAGAGACAATTCTTGCCGGTGGCGGTTGTCGCCACGATTGGTTTGACAGGCCTGTGGAGGATTTCTGCAGCCCAGGACAACAGTGCTCCGCCTCCTCCCGACGCACGAGAGACACTTCCGGACTTCACCCCCCAGACGCCGATCCTGTCGGCACGACGGACGCCGTCGGTGCTCGCTCGTGAAACTTCGTCGTCGGAGTTCGAGCAAGCATTGCGCCCGCTCGGTGGAGCGGTTCTCGATGGTTCGTGTGCTGCGATCTCTGTCGATGGTGTGTTGAATCTGTCCGATGGCATCTCAACGCCCGTCACACCTGCGAGCACTCTCAAGTTCATCGTCGGAGCGGTAGCGCTCGAAATCATCGGACCAGCTACCACCTTCACGACAGAGGTCAAGGGTGTTCTCAACAACGGAGTCGTCTCTTCACTCTTCCTCGTCGGTGGTGGCGACCCGCTGCTCGCAGCGGCTTGGTACCCGAATGATGCCCGCTATTCGAAGTATCCGCAGCAACCGGCCACGTCGCTCGACATGCTTGCCGATGCCACTCGATCTGCGGGTGTCACCCAGATATCGGGCAACATCATCGGAGATGGGACCCGTTACGAAGCGGAGCTCTACCCGCCGACTTGGCCCATTTCCCTTCGAGCAATCGAAGGCGGTCCAATCGGAGCGCTCTTCGTCAACGATGCCTTGGTGTTCGGGGAGCAGAACAGAAGTGCGGACCCGGCGATCGGAGCCGCTAGTGAATTCGGACGGCTCCTTCTCGAGCGCGGTGTCACCATCGCCGGTGCTGCGACATCAGGGCAGACTCCGGCAGGGACGGCGACGATCGCATCAGTGACGTCAGCTCCGCTGATCGACATCGTCGGCGAAATGCTCCTGACCAGTGACAACAACACGGCTGAGATGTTGTTGAAAGAAATCGGCTTTCGAGCACGCGGGAATGGATCGCGAGTCTCAGGCATCTCTGTAGTCGAGGAGAGAATGAGAGCGTGGGGCATCGATCTGACTCAGTTCGTCATCGTGGACGGCTCAGGTCTTTCGCGAGAGAACAAGATCACCTGTTCGGCATTTCTCCAGGTACTCGAGCGTTTCAGCACAAATGATGAAATCGTCAAGCGTCTTCCCCTTGCGGGCACCAGCGGCACTTTGGTCGGTTATTTCGGGGGTACGGCCCTGCAGGGCAAATTGTCGGCAAAGACGGGATCGCTGACAGGAGTCAAAGGACTCGTCGGCTTTCTCCAGACACCGAGTGGCTCCATGATCCGGATAGCGCTCCTCCTCGAGGGAGCCGGGGTGAGCGAGGATGAGAGTTTCCGACCGATCTGGGAGAAGTTCCTCGCTGATGCACTGGGGGCTTACTCGACAGGGCCTTCTGCTCAAGCGGTACAGCCACTGCCTGCCCTCGCAACGCAGGCTGTTCCATGACGACTTTGCCGTCCAACACGGCAGAGCACTTCGCACAGAGTTCTCGATGACAGACCTTGCTGATGGTCCGCTCGCAATGTTTCCACTCGGAAGACCGTGCCTTCCGGGGGAAGTTCTCCCATTGCGGGTCTTCGAACCGAGGTACGTCTCGATGCTTCAGGACCTGTTGAGCGAACCCGAACCACAGTTTGGTGTGGTTCTGATCGATCGGGGAAGTGAAGTCGGCGGAGGAGACGTTCGCAGGAACATTGGGACACTGGTCTCAGTGGTCAGAGTCGAAGAGATTGCACCTGCGCAATTCGCGGTCGTCACGATCGGAACGGATCGCCTGCGAGTCCTTCGGTGGCTCGACGACGATCCTTATCCACGCGCTTTCGTCGAGACATGGCCATCGCCCTCCTCGTCCGACGAAGCCAGGACCGATTCAACGCTGGGTGGACTCGAAATGCTGCTGGACTCGGACGCGTTACGACATGTCCCGTCAGAGCAGAGATTGTTCACTTTGGCAACGATGTTGCCGATCGGCGCGTTCGACCTTCAGAAACTCCTGGAAGCGGATTCGGAGAGCGAACAACGGAACGTCATGATGGAAGTTGTCCGCCACCTCGAGGATCTTGCCCGTTTCGGCGACCCACGGGCCGATTAGGCACTGGTCACCGTGGCAGATCTCCGTTTGCCTGCTAGAAATTGGGTGTGGCTGATGAAGCGAACAAGAAAGCACAGCCAGTCAAGAAGCAGGAATCAGCCAGTATCGGCGAAGTCATCGACCTCGTTCGAGACTATGCCAAACAGGAGACGCTGGGACCGCTCAAGGGTGCTGGTCGCTGGCTCATGCTCGGTACCATCGGATCGATCCTTCTCGGACTCGGCCTCTTACTCGTACTCGTCGCAATTCTTCGGCTCCTGCAGACGGAGGTCTCCGCTTTCGACGGCGCATTCAGTTGGGTGCCATATGCGGTCGTCCTCGTCATCTCGATCATTCTGACCGTGATCGCATTGTCACGAATTCGTCAGGCAACCTTGGGAAAGGAACCGAAGTAGATGTCATCTCAGAAGTCGAACACCAAGATCTCCGCTGAGGACATCGAAGCAAAACTCCGATCGCTTCAGGGCGATGTACAGGAAAAAGTCGAGGACCAAAAGACGAATGTTCTCATTGCGTCGGGA
>JBDLRO010000176.1:0-8601 GCA_039800025.1 Actinomycetota bacterium
TGGACTGGAGCGACAAGCTCTTCTTGTCGTGCCGATTCCGAGCCTGGCGGCGCGGACCGTACAACGAGTATCTCTACAACTTCTTCAAGTCATTGTCGGTCGAGCGCATGCAACGCACCGAAGAAGAAGCGCGCGAGAAGATCGCTCCGCCTCCACCAAGTGAGGAGATCGAACTCGGCGGATACGTGTTGGAGCGATATTGCCCTCATCGCCAAGCCGACCTGTCGGTGTTCGGTCACGTAGACGGCAACGTGCTGACCTGCACGTTGCACGGTTGGACGTTCGATCTCGATTCCGGACGTTGTCTCACCGCCGAGGATCGCAAACTTCGAGTGCGTCGAGCCGGCGAGCCCAAGGACTGAATCACTCAGCTCTGCAGCGAAAGTCGATAAGCGAACGAGTAGTCGCCGGATCCAAGCCGATGTGCATCGTCCACATCGGGTCCGCAACTCGCAGTGCCGACTCCTCGATGCGCGACGTCGATGTGCACGACGAGCCCCGGGCGGTGAACCAGTTCCGTGACGTCTGCGGCTGCAAAGAGATCCTCATCACGGTGATGGACCGCTGACATGTGCAGACCACCGGGATTCAATGCCTCGATCCGCACGGTCTTCCCATCCGATGATCGAATGATCTCCATCCAGCGGCAATCGGTGCGCAGGCCGAACTCTTGTGGAACGATGTACGGGAGTTCGTCGGGAGCGGCTTCCCAGATGCCGAGCAGAGCGCCCGCATTCCTGTCCGGCATGTTCTCGAGCGGTCCTCGCCCATACCACCGGAGTCGATCGAAGCCCTCGGGGAGTTCGAAAGTGACGCCGACACGAGGGAGATCGACGAGTGCCTCAGGAACGCGCACGTCGTGTTCGTGAACACTCCCACCTTCTGCATCGCGATAGGAGCGATGGTCGTGCTGAACGAGTGATTCCGGGTCCTCGCTCGACACACCGAGCGATTTCCACGTCCACAAGGCGCGACCTCCGACGCCGATCCGCTCCGCGAGATCGGGCATCAGCTTGAAACCGTCGTTGTCCGTCGCCGCCCGCCACACGTTCAGCTTCACCTCACCCCCGATCAGCTCGGTGACGCCATTCGACGACTGATCATCCGATCGAGGAGGCAACGCGACGGCATCTCGATCTCGCAGGACGACTTGATCCCACGCCACGAGATGTCCGGCTGCACACCATGCAGTCTCATGACGAACCGCCCAGCGAATGGTGAGCAGAACTTCCCCGGACGGGACCGACAGCGTCGAAAGCGACACGGGTGGATCGATGATCGCTTCCTCACCCGGACCGACCCGTACATCCATCTCTCCCGATGCATGAACGTCGCCGTCGACCGTCAAAGTCCACGAAGCCCGCATCCACGACAGATCGCGAAACGACTGGCGGTTGATGACTCGCAGACTCGGGCCTGCTGCCTTCACAGCGACGGGACGATGAACCCACATCACTTCTTGCATCGCCGGATGTGGAACGCATTCGGGAGAGACGAGCCCGTCGGCGACGAAGTTGCCGTCGTTCGGAACGTCGCCGAACTGACCCCCGTATGCGAATCTCTCTCTGCCATCGGAGAGAATCTGGCGAATCCCGTGGTCTTTCCACTCCCAAATGAATCCGCCCTGAAGGTTTCGATGTGAATCGATGGCCTCCCAATAGCGAGCCAGTCCGCCATTCGAGTTCCCCATTGCGTGGCTGTACTCGCACAAGATCAACGGGCGACTTCCGCCGTTCGTGCGCGCATAGTTCTCGATCGCTTCGACTGGCGCGTACATCGGGCACACCACATCGCTGACCGCCATGCCCCCTGTTGGCCATCCCGCGTGGAAGACCGCACCCTCGTAATGGAGCAGCCGTGTCGGATCCATCGATCGAACGAGTGCAGCACACGCCTCATGGATCTCGCCGAATCCGGATTCGTTGCCGAGACTCCACATGATGATGCTCGGGTGATTTCGATCTCGGTCGACCATGCGCGACGTGCGTTCCAGCCAGGTCGATCTGTATCGAGAGTCGTGGCACAGACTCGTGTTGAAGGCGTGGCTCTCGATGTTCGCCTCATCGATGACGTACAGGCCGTATTCGTCGCACAGATCGTAGAAACGGTGGTCGTTCGGATAGTGCGAGGTGCGAACAGCGTTCACGTTTGCCTGCTTCACGCACACGAGGTCGGCGCGCATGTCCTCGACGGTGACCGCTTTTCCGCGATCCGGATGATGATCGTGGCGGTTCACTCCCATGAACGTGATCGGTCGCCCGTTCACGGACACGAGGCCGTCTCGAATCTCGACACGCCGAAAGCCGATTCGCTGAGCGACGACCTCGACGACCGCGCCGGAGGGATCGATGAGTTCGCACATGATGCGGTACAGAGTCGGATCTTCAGCGGACCACGGGTGCGCACCGGGAACGGTCCACGATTGGGTGACGACGTGCCCTTCGAAGACGTACGGAGTCCGATGTCGATGTGGGACGGGTCCGGCGTGCCGGTCCCCGAGGGCGTCACCGTCGAGGGTCTCGACCCATGTGCACACCGACCACCCCGCTGTCAGGGTCGAATCGGTTCCTTCGCGATTTCGTTCGTCGATGGCGATCGTCGTCTTCGCGGTCAGCGTCGCAGTCGACGAGTCGGCGTCCCAGTCAGCAACCACGTCCACGACATCGATTCCCACTCGACTGCGAGATTCGAGGAAGACCTCGCGGTGCAGACCAGCCATCCACCATTGATCCTGATCTTCCACATAGGACTGGGCGCTGAACCGTGGAACCATGACGGCGACGAGATTCTTCCCATCCACGAGATGTGACGTGATGTCGTATTCACTCGGGAGACGGCTGTCGGATCCGTAGCCGACGAATGTCCCGTTGACGAAGACGCAGTGCACGCTCTCGGCGCCACCGATGTGCAAGATGGTGCGCCGGTCGGTCCAGTTCTTCGGCACGGTGAACGTGCGTCGGTACACCCCGGTCGTGTTGGCATGGGGAATCTCCGGTGGACGCATCGGCCACGGCATCTGCACGTTCGTGTAGTGAGGCAGATCGTCGAACCCTTGGAGCGTCCAGTTGCCCGGCACCTCGACTGAGCGCCAACGTTTCGGCTTCGGCGCGTCACGTTCGATAGCACGACGTGACACGTCATTCGGATTCGCCCACAGTCGCAACGACCACGAACCGGACAGATCCGAGAACCACGGCGACGCCTCTCGGCCGCGTCGAGCACTGTCGATACTCGGGTGAGGCGTGAGGGTCGGTCGCATCGGGAGACGTCCGATCGACACACAGGTCGGGTCCTCCCACGGTCGAAACGAGGCAAAGGCGTCGAGCATGACCTACTCGTACTGTTCGGGAATCTCGAACCAGATCGTCAAGCCGTATTTGACTCCGGAGACGAGTGGTTGCGTCTGATGCGGGTGCGTGACGAGGGATGGCCAGACGAGGAGTGATCCGACAGGTACATCGGCATTGGTGAAGTCCTGCCGCGGAAAGTCGAGTTCGGCGCCCACGTAGTCATCGTTCAACTTCACCGAGGCGGACACTTGAGCGACGTCGTGATGAAGGCGAAGCTCGGTCTGGGTGTCCAAGCTGTACTTGATGACGAAAGCATCTCGGACTCCGTGATAGTCGACGAGGGGCCAAACCGTGTGCAGTTGCGGCCAGATGCGTGCACCGAGATCGTTCTGGAGATTGTCGTACAACTTCGGGCTGATCACAGCGAGGCTGACTTCGTATCCGGGCACCGGATCGTCCGGATCAGCTGCGAATCCGCCCACTTCCTCAGCAGCACGAATCACGGCTCGACACATCTCCCGCGTCCAAAAGGGTGTCACCAGCAAGTCGGGAGCGACCTCATCGAGCCCCGAGCGATCGTCTCGAGCGTTGCGATACCCGAGGACCAGACCGAGATCGTCGACGTCTTCGCTGGCTCTGCTCATCGCTCGACAGTCTGCCAGGGCTTCGGGATGGTCCAGGCACTGCGAGGCACGCGATCCCACGAGAAATCGAGAAGGAGATCTGCTGCCTCACGTGGTGCTTCGAAGTCGACTCCAATGCTGCGAGCGAGAACACGAAGAACTTCTGTCGAACTCGTTCCCGCCGAGGCGAGATCCGACAGGGTCACCGCTCCATGACGTTTTGCCAGACGCTCACCATCTCCGCCGAGCACCAAAGGAACGTGTGCGAATTCCGGAATGCGGAATCCGAGAAGCGTCTGCAGGTGGACGTGCCTTCCGGTCGACGACAGGAGATCATCTCCGCGCACCACTTGATCGACTCCCTGAAGTTCGTCATCGACGACGACAGCCAAGTTGTACGACGGCACGCCATCGTTCCGTTCGAGAACGAAATCATCAGTGTGAAGGACCGATTCGCCGGCAATGCGATCGTTCACCGTGTACACCTCGCCGTCGGTGCGCAGTCGCAGAGCTGGACGCCGCCCGCCGCTCTCACGGTCGCGGCGATCGGCTGCACTCAACGACCGACAGATTCCCGGGTACGGAACATGCGCGTAGTTCCCTTGAGGTGCGCTGACTGCCTCTCGGATCTCGCGTCGTGAGCAATAGCACGGATAGACCAGATCTCGTTTCGTCAATTCGGCGATCACGGATCGATAGATCTCGAAGCGGTCGCTCTGCCGCTCGACCGATGACTCATACGTGATGCCGAGGTTGTCGAGGTCCGCGCGCTGCACCTCTTCGTTCACCCGCGAGCTGTTGCTGCGATCGAGATCCTCGATCCGCAGCAGCATCGTGCCGTCAGTGGAATGCGCTGCGAGCCAAGCGATCAGCGCGGTTCGCAGATTGCCGATGTGCAACGGTCCAGTCGGTGACGGAGCAAATCGACCGATCATCGACGTATTGTGACCGAACCAGCCGCCGCTCGTGCGGGAATCACCTGTGGGCGATCACCGCATTGACAAAACTCGCCAATTCGGGACCGCAATCCTCCTGGAGGAAATGGCCAGCGCCTTCGATCGTCGTGTGGAGCGAGTCCTGTGCTCCCGGTACGACACGACGAAAACCCCATTCACCATTGCGTGTCACCGGGTCCTTGTCGCTGAACGCACAGCTGAAGGGTTTCGACCAGGCTTCGAGCATCTTCCACGCCGCGATGTTGGCCGACGACGACGGATCATCGAGAGAGGCCGGCACGAGTGTCGGAAAGATGCGCGCACCGGCCTTGAAGGATTCATCGGGATAGGGGGCGTCGTACGCGGCGAGAACCTCCGGTGCAAGTGGCTTCGTCGTGCATCCGCCCTGGATGATGGTCGATGTCGCAAACACCGGCGTCGTCTGGCTGAAGTTGCGCCAGGCGAGGAATGCCTCATTCGGCGGCGGGTCTCCAGTCGGAAGTCCGGTGTTGGCGATCACGATCCGCGAGAAGCGGTCGGGGAACGCTGTTGCCAGCCTCAGTCCGATCAGTCCTCCCCAGTCCTGACACACGAGAGTCAGATTCGTCAGATCATTCGCGATGAGCCACTCGCTCATCCAGGTCACATGACGTTCGTAGGTGTAGTCCGACAGCTCAGCCGGCTTGTCACTGCGACCGAAGCCGACAAGATCGGGAACGATGACTCGATGGCCAGCACCATTGAGAACTGGAATCATCGAGCGATAGAGGAAAGCCCATGACGGCTCACCGTGCATGCACAACACGGTGTCGCCGCTCCAGTCGTCAGGGGACACATCGACGTGATGGATGCGGAGTGTCTGTCCACCGCTCGCATCGGCCGGAACCTCGGTGTACACGGGTTCATGGGGCCAATCCGGCAAGTCGGCGAAACGGTCATCAGGGGTACGCAGGATCTCCATGAAGTGTCACCCTATATGAAACTTTCAGCCCGGCTCGTACGTGCTCGACAGGCGAGCTGCTCCCCCACCCCGAACCCGCAGGCGTCCGTCCTCGACGAGATGAACGAGGTGGGCGAGCACACTGCGCGCAGCGGGAATGTGCAATTCAGGAGCGACTGCGGCATACATCTTGCGCACCATGGGAACGACCGTGTCGATGCCCTCTGCGATTGCGTGCAAGACCTGCGACTCCCGGGCAACTCGGTGATCGAGATAAGCCTGCAAGAAGGACTGCGGCTCGACGACGGGAGCACCATGGGTCGGCCACAGAACTGTGTCGTTGCGGTTCAACACCTTGCGCAACGACTCCATGTACTGGCGCATGTCCCCATCGGGCGGCGAGACGACAGTGGTGCTCCAGCCCATGATGTGGTCGCCGGTGAAGAGTGCGCCTTCTTCTTCGAACGCAACACACATGTGATTCGACGTGTGACCCGGTGTGTGCACGGCGGTCAGGGTCCAGCCGTCACCCTGAACCGCGACCTCACCGTCTTCGACTCGCACATCGGGATCGAAGTCGGTGTCGACGGTTTCGTGCAACTCGAGATCGTCCGGATCCAGTCCTGCGGCTCGAGCGATCTCCCGCTCGGATTCGATCTCTTCAGCCGTCTTCGGCGGTGGCTTCAACTCGGTCATGACCGCAATGTCATCGTCATTGTCGAGCGGACCGACATCGCCGTGCGGCTTCCATGCAACGGTCGGCGCACCCGTTTCGTTGCGAAGCCATTCCGCGAGTCCGACATGGTCACTGTGACAGTGGGTGATCAGAATCGCTCGTACCCGCTGGCCCGAGAGTGCACGAATCAGCGCGTCGCGATGTTCGGGCAGATCCGGACCAGGATCGATCACCGCAACATCCTGCGAGTCGCCGATGATGTACGTGCCCGTCCCGGTGAACGTGAACTTCGAGGGATTGCGCGCGACGACGCGCCGAATCTTCGGAGCGACGAGTTCCGCTTCGGCATACCGCAGCGGATCGATCGGACCAACGAAAGGAATGCCGGCCATCGTGTCCCTCCTCCCCGGTCAACACGCGTCGACGAATGTTGCCAACTCTCCGACACAACGTACCTGACCCACACGGTGCCCGTGTCCGAGCACCGGGGACTCGAACACCCCATCGTCAATTTCCGAGATGTCGACATCGAGTGCTCGCAACGCTGCCCGAATCACGGGAGGCCGAGCTCGATTCGAGCCGTCACCGATCTTCAGAGCCAGTGCTCGTCCATCGGCGAGCGCACCGGCGAACACGCCTTCCGCTCCGTCTTTCAGCATCAGACCGGGAATGCCTCTCATCAAGGCGGTCGTGACGTGACCGGGACCTCCCACCATTTCCGGGTGACCCGTCATTGCACGAGCGATCCGCTCACCCGATGGACCCGCCGACCCGGAAGCAATCGCGCGAAACGCGCGCGCCAGTTCGATGAGTTGCAACACATGTGTCGGAGCTCCGCACCCATCGATTCCGATGTGCGCAATGGTCGGCTGAGCAGTCAGTTGAGCGAGGCCTTCGACAATGGCTTGCTGAAGCGGATGTGCCAGGTCGAGATACGTCTCGATCGGCCATGCGTTGTGACGACACGTCACGAGCATGCCCGCATGCTTTCCCGAACAGTTCTGCTGGATCGACGTTCGCTGGCCGCCTGCCATCAGGACTCGCTCAGCTTCGTCCGATGCAAGCGGGAGATCAGGAGTGTTGGCGAGCGACGACTCCTCGATGTCGACACTTGCAAGAATCCGCCGGACGCCATCGAGGTGCAGGGCTCGACCGTCGTGACTCGCACACACGAGCGCGAGAAGGTCATCGGGGAGATCGAGACCCGCTTCGAGCATCGACCATGCCTGGAGCGGCTTCAAGCTCGAACGCGGGTAGATCTCGACGTGTGGGTCGCCGAGCGCGAGCAACACCTCTCCGTGGCGATCGAGAAGGACGAGTGCCCCGACATGAACCGACTCGTCGTGTCCACTTCGATCCGCGATTGCGAGTGGGACGAACGTCTGGTCCGTCATCGACCGCGACCGCGTCGCAGGCGCAATCGTTTGCCAGCCGACATCACTCTGCGTTTCTTCTCCGGCTGTGCGTGTACGGCGATCAACTCGTTCTCGATCAGGTCGTGCCGTTCCCCGTACGCACTCGCCAGGGCGACTGCCATTGCCGCCACCGGCAGACCGAGAACCGCGCCGACCGGTCCGAGGAGCGCGCCACCAGCGATGGCCGATCCGAACGAGATCGCCGGATGGATTTCCATCGTTCTCGCCGTGATGCGCGGCGAGATCAGGAAGTTCTCCAATTGCTGGTAGAGCACGATCACGAGAACGACAGCGAGCGCCTTCACCGGCGAGTCGATGAACGTCACGAGGATCGGCAGAACGCCAGCGATGTAGGTGCCAATCACCGGAATGAACTGTGAGATCAACCCGATCCAGATGGCAAGGGCGACGGGTGCAGCGGTTCCGATCGATTGAAAAGCGATCCAATGGATGAACGCGGAGAAGCCAGCGAGGAGAGCGCGGCTGTAGAGATAGCCGCCGGTCTTGTCGATCGCGAGCTCCCATGTCTCGAGGACGACCTGCTGCCTCTTCGGCTCGAGTCGGCTGCAGATGGAGCGCCGCATGCGCGGCCCATCCGACACCAGGTAATAGGTGAACAGCATCACGGAGAACGCCTGCAGGAGAAGACCGAGTGCCGTCACCGACAACTTCAATGCCTCACCTTGCTGACCGCGGATGAATTCCTGAACCGGACCATCGGG
>JBDLRO010000177.1:0-2645 GCA_039800025.1 Actinomycetota bacterium
CGGTCTGATGTCTGACATCTCCCTCTCCCGAGATGCGGAGACTCTGGTCGAAGAGGTCTCCTCGATTGCGGCAGAAGTCGACTGCAATTCCGATCACGACTCTCGCATTGCGATCAGAAGACTGGCTTCACGAGGCCTCCTCGATCTCGGTCTTCCCGGTAGCAGCGGAACGTACAGCGATCAGATCAGTGTTCTGAGCGATCTTGCCTCGGTGTGCATGACGACGGCGTTCACTGCATGGTCGCATCGAATGACCGTCGAATATCTCGTCTCTCATGGCGGCGACGAAGGACGCACCGATGATGTGCGCCGTGCTCGTCGGGTCGGATCGACGGCACTTGCCGGAACGTTTCGTGCCGCGGCGGGCGTCGCCGACATCCCGGTCGAGGAACGGCGCTCGGGATCTCGCCGAACTGCGAACGGCTTTCTCTCCTGGGCATCGAACCTCCACGACGATGCGGTGGTCGTGACAGGAATGCAGTCCGCGGACTCCGGGGATCGAAACCTGATCGCATTCGACATTGGCAATGAGGGAGTGGAAGTCCTCCCGGTTGCGGGTCTGCTCGCTCTCGACGGTTCGAAGTCTGGGGCGTTGCGCCTGTCCGAAGTCGAACTCGACGAACGAAGCACGCTTGCTTCCGGCTTCGACGAATTCATTGCCGATATCAGACCGAAGTTCCTGTTGTTCCAAACGGCCTTCGTCCTCGGCCTCGTACAGGGTTCTCTCGGTGCGATCGGTGAGTTGCGTGGGCCTGCTCGTTCTCTCGAAGGCGAAGTCGACGATGCTCGCCTCCGCTTGATCGATCTTCGCTCTCGACTCGAAGATGGTGGATCGGCTCTCGACGCAGGTCGTCGACCAGACCTTCGGTCGTGCCTCCAGCTGCGGCTCGATGCGTCACATCTGGCGACTCGAAGTTCGCAACTCGAACTGTCCGTCCGGGGCGGAAGCGGGTACGTGGCGGGAAGCGCCACCGCACGTCGAGTCAGAGAGGCACTGTTCCTGCCGGTCCAGTCGCCGACCGAAGCCCAATTGCGATGGGAATTGGAAGCGTCATCATGAGCGAAACGGCGATCGCCCTTCGAGATGTCTCGATCGAACTCGGTTCGGATCGCACGCGCGTTCTCGAGGGCGTGAATCTCGATGTCCTGTCCGGTGAGGTACTCGCGATCGTCGGACGAAGCGGCGTCGGCAAGAGCACTCTTCTCAGAGTTCTCGCTGGCCTCGTCGATGTCACCTCCGGTTCGGTGGAGTTCCCGAATTCGGTCGGACCATTGAGGACAGCTCTCGTGTTCCAGGACCATCGGCTGATGCCCTGGCTCACTGCGGTCGACAATGTGTCGTTTCCCCTTCGGCTCCGCAGTCATCCGGAACGAACCACCTCCAAGAAGGAGCGTCGCCGACTGTCGATGGAGATTCTCGAGAGACTCGACATCGCAGACCTTGCGGACCGATTCCCGTCGGAACTGTCGGGCGGGCAGCGCCAACGTGTGTCGATCGCTCGAGCGGTCGCAGCGCGACCGAAGGTACTTCTCCTCGACGAGCCGTTCTCGGCACTCGATGTCTTCACGAGAGCATCACTCCAGGATTGGATCGTCTCCCATCGTGAGTCACTGGCACGAACGATCATTCTCGTCACACACGATCTCGGCGAAGCGCTCTACGTGGCGGACAGGATTGCACTGTTGAACCGCCCGATGAACGAAACGAGAACCGAAGTCCCGATCTGGTCCTCGGACGTCGCCGACAGAACGGGCATCTCCGAGAGCACGGTCCTCTCGCAGATCGAATCCCACATGATGACCGACCTCGAAGGAGTCATGCCATGAGCAGTTTTCACGCTGATCGACGTCACTTTCTCAAATTCGTTGCAGGGACAGGATTGCTCGCAACGACTGCCCCGATCCTCCTCGCGGCCTGCGGGGGAACTTCGGAGTCGGGCGCGACGACGTCGCTCGTCGCCGGAACCAATCCGGTCGTGGATCGAGGTGCGATCCGTATCGGATACCTGCCGATCACCGATGCGTCACCATTGCTTGTCGCTCATGCGACCGGAGCGCTCACCAATGAAGGTTTCGCTGCGGATTCCCCGGTTCTGTTCCGATCCTGGGCCGATCTCGTCGAAGCGTTCCAGGCCGAACAAGTGGACGTGGTCCACCTCCTCATGCCGCTCGCCGTACAGCTGCGATTCGGTGCGAAGTTGCCCGTCAAGGTGGTGGCCTGGAACCACACGAATGGGTCGGCTCTGACCGCAGCCGAACGAATCAATTCGATTGCAGATCTCGCAGGCGAGACGGTGGCGATCCCGTTCTGGTGGAGCATCCACAACGTGGTTCTTCAGAAGCTGCTTCGAGCGAACGGGCTGACGCCGATCATTTCTGGGGACGCGTCTCGTTCCGATGGCACGGTCAAGCTGGTCGTCGTTCCACCTGCAGACATGGTGCCGGCACTTGCATCAGGCTCGATTGCGGCATTCATCGTCGCCGATCCCTTCAACGCACTGGCCGAGGTGAAGGATGCAGGAAAAATTCTGCGTTTCACCGGAGACGTGTGGCGAGACCATGCCTGTTGTGTGACGGTCGTGTCGGAGAACTTCCTTGCGTCCGGTGCGGAGAAGGGTCAGGGATTGGTGAACGCGCTCGCCGCA
>JBDLRO010000178.1:0-3517 GCA_039800025.1 Actinomycetota bacterium
CCTGCAACGGTGACGATGGGAATCATCGTCGATCGCAAGACGTACTTGCGGAGAATGGTTCTCTGGCGGAGACCCTTTGCGAGACCGAGGCGGACGAAATCCTCGTTCATGGCTTCGAGCATGCCGTTACGGGTCAAACGGACATACGAAGCGGCCGACAGAACTGCAAGTGTCGCCCAAGGCAAGAGCATCGAGGTGAAGAAACTGTTCGGATCCTCGAAGGGCGAGGCATAGGCAGGAAAAGGAACGATGCGTAGCCAGATCACGAACGTGAACAGAACCAACAAACCGATGTAGAACGTCGGCAGGCTGACGCCAACGGCGCTGAAGCCGGTCGCCAAACGATCCTGCCACTTTCCCTTCTTCAGCGCTGCGACGGCTCCGAGACTCAGTCCGATGATCATCCACAACACGAATGCTCCGAGCGCCAAATACGCCGTCACAGGGAACGTCTTCGTGATCAGATCGGTCACGCACCGCTTTTGGTTGAACGAGTACCCGAGCGACGGTGCGGGGCACTCGAACGCCGCTGCACCGGTCCCGTATTCGCGTCCAGCGAAGATCCCCTTGAGGAATCGCCAGTACTGCTCGAGAAGCGGCTTGTCGTAGCCGAGTCGAACGCGATTCGCTTCGATCAGGTCGGGTTTGCAGTTCTTGCCGCATGTCAGCGCCGCCGGATCCGATGGCAAGAGAGCGAAGATCACATAGGTGACGAAGGAGACTGCGAGAAGCAGAACGACGGCGAACATGATTCGCCGCATCACGAAGACCAACATCGCTCACTCCCCCCAGCCAATCGACTCGTCGAAGAATCATCCTGTGGGTGCCGGCCAATGGCCGACACCCACAGAAATCCTGAATCACTGAATGACGTACAAGTCTCCGAAGTTGAACGATCCGAACGGAGCCCAACGGTAGGTATTGCCCACCTTCGAACCCCAGATGTCCTGGGCCTTGGAGAAGGAACCCGGAATCGCCCAGAGGCGATCCACCACGTACTGGTTGAGCTCCTGCCACAACTCGGCCTGCGCCATTCGATCCGTCTCGGCCTTGGCCTCTGTCACATTGGCGTCGAACTCGGCCTGATCGGGGTTGCCGTCATTACGAGTGAGCGTGAAACCACCCCCGGTTGCGAACAGCTCGGGAATGACCGTCGAGGCGTTCGCCCAGTCCGGACCCCAGCCGGCGCGGGAGATGTCCCACTCGGTTTCCGGGTTCATGACCGTCGGGTAGTACTTGCTCGGCTCGACTGCCAGGGACTTGACGGTGATGCCGATCTTGCCGAGTGACTCGATCCAGATGGACACGTTCTTCTGCCATGTCGGAGTGTCCGGATGCATGAAGCCGATGCCGTTCTTCACGTAGTCGACTACATCCGGACAGGTCTCAGAAGCAGCATCGAGAGCTGCCTGAGCTGCTTCGACATTCGGCGTCCCGTCCTCGTTCAGACCTTCGGGAAGCTTCGTCGGGGCGTAATCCGGAACGAGGTTCGGCTTGATGAAGCCGTCAGCGAAGTCACCGGTGTATGGTCCGCCTCCAGCGGTCCGCAGAGCCTCACGGTCGAGCGCGAGGAACATCGCAAGACGCACCTCGTAGCAGTCGATCGTCGTGTTGTTGACGTTCGTGTAGGTCACGTACGGGTCGAAACCATCCTGACGGCGATCAGCGAAGCGATCGTCTTCGAAAATGGTCTGCAGGTTCTCGGGCTGAATACCGTCGGCGGCGACCGCGAACTGGTCGTCGCCGGCATCCGCGATCATGCGCTCGTCGACGACGGCCGGATCGAGTCCGAACTGGTAGACGATCGTGTCCGGATAGGCATTGCGAATCGGGTCGGAATCCTTGTTCCAGTTCTCGTTGCGAACGAGCGTCAAAGAAACACCTTCCTCGTACGACTCGATCTTGTACGGACCGGACGACACTGGTGCCGTTGTATAGGCCTCTCCGGTGTCCTTGTCCTTCGGAACCGGACTGAACGACAGCAGGGTCACCGTGTAGTTGAAGTCGGCAACAGGAACCTTCAAGTTGAAGGTGATGGTGTTGCCATCACACGTCACAGCCTTGTCGAATTCGGCCTGCTGCTCAGGCGTTGCCGTGTACGGACCCGGGTAGACGGTTCCATTTTCGGAATTCTCGTCCTCCGGGATGGCGAGATACGAAATCGAGTAGGTCGGTCCATCGGTGATCACGTCGACTGCGAAGGTACGTGACACGCCGTAGGCGATATCGGCACAGGTGATGGGGGTTCCATCTTCGTATGTGATCGCGTCGCGCAAGGTGAACTGCCACGACTTTGCATCTTCCGATGCCGTGCCTGTGTCCGTTGCGAGGTCGGCAGTGATCTGTGATCCCTCCTCACCAGCTGCGAACTTGTACGACGTCAGCGTGCGCTGCATCGTCGAACCTGCAAATGCAAGGTCGGCTCCGGTGTAGTTTCGCTGCGGATCGAGGTGGGCGATTCCCTCTGCCTGCGTGAGGATGTACACCGTTCCACCAGCTGTGGGCGTGCCTCCACCGCTGCCTCCGGTGCTGGTTCCGTCATCCCCGCCGCACGATGCCGCGAGAATCGACGCCACGAGTGCGAACCCGAGAAGTCTGCGCTTCATATCTTTCTCCCTTTGATTCCGCCCGACGAGCGGTTCCCCACTCTGATCAGCGGGCTTGCTCAGCGTAATCCTCCGCTATTCCCAGACTGGCAATTCCCTCGAATGGGACGTTCAGGCCGCCTGGGTCTGCGGGAATCGAACGATCTGCTCCGTCAAGCGAGGTTGCGGCGGTCGGCCTTGGGGTCGAGTGCGTCTCGTATGCCGTCGCCGAGCAAGCTGAACGCCAGCACGAGGATGATCAACGCCACCCCAGGAATGAACAAGTAGGTCGGATCGGATCGGTAGTACCGGACCGAGTCCCCCAACATCACCCCCCACGAGGGCGCCGGCGGCAGCATGCCGAGACCGAGGAACGACAACGTCGACTCGGTGGCCACATATCCCGGAAGAGACAGCGACACGATGACGATGATCGGCGCCCAGAGATTGGGCAAGATCTGACGAAAGACGATGTGGCCGGTTCCCGCACCGGACGCGCGCGCGGCTTCGACGAACTCGCGTTCGCGCAGTGACATCGTCTGGCCGCGCACGACCCGAGCGACGTAAACCCAGCCGAAGAGTGCGAGAACCAGAACGATGTAGGTGAGTCGCGCCGGATTTCCTTCAGGAACACCGAGAGACTCGAGTCGCTGCGTGAACGGCGCCGTGAGGGCGATGATCAACAGAAACGAAGGAAAGGCCAAGGTGAGATCCATGGTGCGACCGATCACCGAGTCGAAGCGTCCGCGTTTGTACCCAGCCGTGATACCCACGATCACGCCGATCGTCGTCGTCAACAACGTTCCGACCAATCCGACGAACAACGAGACGCGGGCTCCGTAGAGAAGGCGCGCCAGAATGTCACGACCAGTCCCCGGTTCGACGCCGAGCCAATGTTCGCGTGAGATTCCACCGAACCGACCGGCTGGCAG